>NZ_JBHXCW010000011.1:0-71574 GCF_042725365.1 Lentzea sp. NPDC060358
CGTTCGAGCCACGGCGCTAACGGTGGCGGTTCAGCCGGTGGTACGCGGGCTTGGGCCGCAGGTTCTCGTCGAACAGGCAGGCCGCGCCCTCGCCGGGGAACACGTCGGGCACCCACGAGTGCCGGTCGGTGAAGCCCCACGTCGTGAACTCGACGCACCGCTTCACCGCGTGGCAGGCGTCCCACACCCGGCCGAAGTAGTCGGCCTGGGAGGCGAGCTTCTCCGGCGTGACGGGCAGCGGGATCCGCACGTCCGCCTCGGTGATCGCGACGTCCACGCCGAGCGCGGCGAACCGCGCGATGTTCTCGCGGACGCCCTCGGGGAACCCGTACATCAGCGACAGGTGTGCCTGGATGCCGACGCCGTGGATCGGCACTCCCTGGCGCCTCAACGACTTCACGAGCTCGTAGGTCGCGTCGCTCTTCGCGTTGAGACCCTCGACGTTGTAGTCGTTGATGTAGAGCTTCGCCTTGGGATCGGCGGCGTGCGCCCAGCGGAACGCGTCGGCGATGTAGCCGTCGCCGAGCTTGGTCTGGAACACGGTCTGGCGGCGGGTGCCGTCCTCGTTGAACGCCTCGTTGACGACGTCCCACGCCCGGATCTTGCCGCGGAACCGGCCCGCCTCCACGGCGATGTGCTCGCGGACCACCCCGCGCAGCTCGGCCGCCTCGAGCCCGCCGACCCAGTCGGGCAGCTGGCTGTGCCAGAGGAGCGTGTGCCCGCGGATCGACTTGCCGGTCTTCCCGGCGTAGGCCACGATCGCGTCGGCGCCGGACCAGTCGTACTGGCCGCGGACGGCCTCGACCGTGCCCCACTTCATCTCGTTCTCGGGCGTGACGCTGTCGAACTCGCGCGTCAGCACCTTCCGGTAGTCCGCCTCGGCGGCCAGGTGCTGGGCGGCGACCGCGCTGCCCACCCACCTGGTCGTGTTGTGCTTCAACGGTCCCGCGGCCGATGCCGGGGCTGCCAGTGTCAGCACCAGCAGGACCGCGGTACCGGCGGCTAATCGGGTTCGCACGGATTCACTCCTTTGTGAGTCAGCCCTTCACCGAGCCGGTGAGGCCTCCGACCATGCGGCGTTCGGCGAGCACGAAGAACGTGAGCGCGGGGATCATCGACAGCGCGGTGAAGGCGAGGACCTTCGCGGTGTCCTGGGTGTGCTCGGACTGGAACATCGCCACGCCGAGCGGCAGCGTGAAGTTCGTGGAGTCGTTGAACACCAGCAGCGGCAGCAGGAAGAAGTTCCAGCTCGTCACGAACGCGAGCACCGACACGGTGATGAGCGCCGGCCGCGACAGCGGCAGCAGGATCCGCCAGAAGAAGCCGAGCTTGGCCGCGCCGTCGAGCAGTGCGGCGTCCTCGAGCTCGCCGGGGATCGCGTGCATGAACGGCCGCAGGATCACGATCGTCACCGGCAGCGAGAACGCCGCCTCCGGGATCGCGACGCCGAGCGGGTTCTCGAGCATCCCGAGCTGGCGCAGCCACAGGTACAGCGGCAGCGCCGCGACGCCCAGCGGGAACAGCAGGCCGAGCGTGAAGAGGGTGTAGAGCCCCTCCCTGCCGCGGAACGCGTAGCGGGACAACGCGAACGCCGCCATGGAGCCGAGTCCGACCGCGAGCGTCGTGGCGATCACGGCGATCAGCGCGCTGTTGCCGAGCAGCCGCCAGAACTGCGGCGAGGTGGCGACCTCGACGTAGTTGTCGAAGACGAACGGCGCCGGCAGCCCCGCGGGTGACGAGTTGATCTGCGCCGTGGTGCGGAAACCGCCCAGCACGACGAACAGCAGCGGGACCACGGTCACGCCGATGACGGCGATGGCCGCCAGGTAACCGGTGATGTTGTTGCGGCGTACCACCTTCAGCGCACCCCCGACGTCACGGCGCCCTCGGTGTCCCGGCGCAGGGCGAAGCGCTGGTAGAACAACGCGAACACGAAGCAGATGATGAACAGGATCACGGCGACCGCGCTGCCGAAGCCGAACTCGTAGCGCTTGAAGCCGTGGTCGGTGAGGTAGACCGCCATGGTCGTGGACGCGTTGGCGGGACCGCCGAGCGTCATGATCCAGACGAGGTCGAACAGCTGCAGCGACCCGATCACCGAGAGGAAGATCCACACGCGGATCGTCGGTCCCAGCAACGGGAGCACGACGTGCCGGGTGGTCTGCCAGGGGCTCGCGCCGTCGAGGGCGGCGGCCTCCCGCAGCTCGGCGGGCACGCCCTGCAGCCCGGCCAGCAGCAGGATCACGCCGAACCCGATGTACTTCCACGTGATCACGAGGAACAGCGTGTAGAGCACCATCGACTGGTCGGCGAGCCACAGCTGCACCAGGCCGCCGAGTCCCACCGCGCGCAGGAGCTCGTCGACGAACCCGCCGGGCTGCAACATGAGCAGCCAGATCACGGCCGTCACGGCCTCGGACAGCACGTACGGCGCGAACACGACCATCCGCAGGAACGTCTGGCCGCGCAGCTTGCGGTTGAGCAGCATGGCCAGGCCGATGCTGAGCGGCAGCTGCACGACGATCGACAGCACCGCGATGATCATGTTGTGCCCGACGGCGCTCTGGAAGACGTCACCGGACAGGGCGTCGACGTAGTTGTCGAGCCCCACGAAGTCCGTGAGAGGGCCGAAGCCGCTCCACGAGTAGAGGCTGTAGTACGCGGCGACCCCGATCGGGATCATGACGAACCCGACGAACAGCAGCAGTGCCGGGGTCAGCAGCAGTGCGAGCTCGAGGCGGGTGCGGAGTCGGGACCGCCGCCGGGTGCCCCCGGCCGCTGGCGCGTGCGGCACGGGGGCGGTCGGCGGCCGCGTGGTGATCGCGGCACTCATCATTTGTTCCCGGCGGCCGCTTCGCTCACGGACTTCACGATGGTGTCGGGTCCGCCCTGGCCCGCGAAGAAGTTCGCGATGGTGTCGTTCAGGGCTTGACCGACCTTGGTCGGGAAGGCGGTGTCGAAGTAGAGCTGCAGGTGCGACGCCTTGCTCACGGTGTCGGCGATCGTCTTGTGGTTCTCGCTCTTCAGCGCGGCCACGCCCGCGGGCGTCACCGGCAGACCGGAGTTGGTCTCGGCGAGGATCTTCTGCACGTCGTCGCTCACGATGTGCCCGAGGAACTCCGCGCACGCCTGGGCGGCACGCGTGGTGCAGGAGAACCCGTCACCACCGCCCACGAGCACGCTCGGGTCGCCCTGTCCGCCCGGCACGGTCGGGAAGGGGAACCAGCCGATCTTGGAGCTGAGCTCCTTGTCCTCGGTCAGCGCCTGCATCACGTCCGGGTTCCAGTCGCCCTGCAGCTCCATGGCGGCCTTGCCGTTCGCGAGCATGCCGGCCGAGCTGCCCGCGCCCTGCTGGGCGGGCGTCCCGACGAAGCCCTCCTGGAACGGCTTGGTGTCCAGGAACGCCTTGAGGTTCTCCCCCGCCTTGAGGAAGCACGGGTCGCCGAGGTCGGTCTTCTCGACCGCCTTCTTCAGCGTGTCGACCGAGCACTGGCGCACCGCGAAGTAGGCCCAGTAGAACGCGTCGGGCCAGCGGTCCTTGCCTCCGATGGCGATCGGCACGGTTCCCGCGGTCTTCAGCTTCGCGACGGCCGCGTTGAGCTCGTCCAGGGTCTTCGGCGGCGTGACTCCCGCCGCGGCGAAGAGGTCCTTGCGGTACCAGAACCCGACCGCGTGGACGAGGTACGGCGCGCCGTACTGCTTGCCGTTGACCTTCCAGCCGTCCGCGTTCTTGCCGAGCGGGCCGATCCAGCCCGACGAGGCCTGGGTGATGTCGGCGACCTTGCCGGACTTCAGCTGATCGGCGAGTGCTCCGCCGCCCCACTGCTGGTACAGGTCCGGCGGGGTGCTGCCCTGCAGGGCGAGCGGCACCTTGGTCTGGAACTGCTCGTTCTGGATCGGTTCGATCGTGAACGAGGTGTTCGGGTGGGTCTTGTGGAAGTCGTCGGCGATCTGCTGCCACTTCGACTTCATCGGTTCGGTGGTGCGGTTGTGCCACCAGGTGAGCGTGACGGGTCCTTCGGTGGAGGCGTCTGAGCCTCCACCACTGCACCCGGCCAGCACTAACGCCGCGGCGGCGATGAGAGCAAGGGGCTTCTTGGAGAGCATGGGGGTCCACTCCTGACGACGTCGGCCGAGTTGGACTGCCTGTGTTGGGGCAAGAGACTCCCGCGCAGGCAGGTCTCGTGTCAATCGTTGTCGATAACGTTTTACACGGCTAGCCTGAGCCGGTGCCTCCTCGCCAACGCGTCACCATTCGAGACGTCGCCGCCCAAGCCGGCGTCTCGGTGGCCACCGTGTCCAAGGTCCTCAACCAGCGCTACGGCGTCTCAGCGGACACGTTCGCGCGGGTCACGGCCGTGATCAAGGAGTTGGGGTACGAGGCCAGCCTCGTGGCCCAGAGCCTGCGCAACCACCGCACGAACGTCATCGGCATCCTCGTCGCCGACATCGAGCCGTTCAGCACCGAACTGCTCAAGGGCGCGGCGGACGCCATCCGCGGCACGGGCTTCGAGCTGGTCGTCTACTCGGCCGGCGGGCGGACGGGTGACCCGCAGGGCTGGGAGCACCGGTACCTGACGCGGCTGAGCGGCACCCTCGTCGACGGAGCCGTGCTGGTCACGCCCGCCGTCGACCTCGAAGGCATCCCCGGCACGCCCGTCGTCGCGGTCGACCCGCACACCGGGCGGGCGGCGCTGCCGACCGTCGACTCCGACAACCTGCACGGCGGCCGGCTCGCGACCGAGCACCTGCTCGCGCTCGGCCACCGCCGGATCGCGATGCTCACCGGTCGCGAGGACCTGAAGTCCGCCCAGCAGCGCGAGACCGGCTACCGGGGAGCGCTCGCCAGCGCGGGCGTCGGGGTGGACGAGAACCTGGTCCGCCGCGGTGACTACGACGCGGACGTCGCGGCCGAGTCGGCCCGCGAGCTGCTGAGCGGCCCCGACCGGCCCACCGCCGTGTTCGCCGCGAACGACACCACCGCCATCGCGGTCATCGGCGCCGCCCTGGAACTCGGGCTGCGCGTGCCGGAGGACCTCTCGGTGGTCGGTTTCGACAACATCCCCGAGTCCGCGCTGTGCACACCGCCGCTCACGACGGTGGAGCAGCCGATCCGCGAGATGGGCCACCGCGCGCTCGAACTGCTGGTGCGGCTCATCAACGGCGACGAGCCCGCCGACACCCACATCACCCTCGGCACCGAGCTGGTCGTCCGGCAGTCGACCCGCCCCCTGACCCCGTGAGGTCGTTCCTGTGACAACAGAAGCCACCACGCCCGACGAGCTCTGGCGCAACCCCCACGCACCCGTGGCCGACCGCGTCCGCGACCTCGTGGCCCGCATGACGCCGCAGGAGAAGATCGCGCAGCTGCAGGGCATCTGGGTCGGCATCGACGCCGTCGGCGAGATGGCGCCGCACCAGCACGAGTTCGCCGTGGCGCCGCAGGACTTCGACGAGCTGACGCGCAACGGCATCGGGCAGCTCACCCGCGTCTTCGGCACCCGGCCGATCGCGCCGGAGGTCGGCGCGCGCACCCTCGCCCGCACCCAGCGGCAGGTCATCGAGTCGAGCCGGTTCGGGATTCCCGCGGTGGTGCACGAGGAGTGCCTCACGGGTCTCGCCGCGTGGCAGGCGACGGTGTACCCGTCCCCGCTGTGCTGGGGCGCGAGCTTCGAGCCGGACCTGGTGCGGCGGATGGCGGAGAAGATCGGCGAGTCGATGCGCCGCCTCGGCGTTCACCAGGGCCTCGCACCGGTCCTGGACGTTGCTCGGGACCTGCGCTGGGGCCGGGTCGAGGAGACCATCGGCGAGGACCCGCACCTCGTCGGCACCATCGGCTCCGCCTACGTCGCCGGGCTGGAGGCGGCCGGTGTCGTCTCGACGCTCAAGCACTTCGCCGGCTACTCGGCCTCCCGCGCCGGCCGCAACCACGCGCCGGTGTCGATGGGACCGCGCGAGTTCGCCGACGTGATGCTGCCGCCGTTCGAGATGGCGCTGCGGGCGGGCACCCGGTCGGTGATGAACTCCTACGCCGACGTCGACGGCGTGCCCGCGGCCTCGGACCCGACGCTGCTCACCGACCGGCTGCGCGAGCAGTACGGCTTCACCGGGACCGTGGTCGCCGACTACTTCTCGGTGGCGTTCCTCTACAAGCTGCACGGGGTGGCCGCCGACCGCGAGGGTGCCGCCGCGCTGGCCCTGACCGCGGGCATCGACGTCGAGCTGCCCACGGTGGACTGCTTCGGCGACCCGCTGCTGGACGGCCTGGAGCACGGCCGCGTCGACCTCGGCCTCGTCGACCGGGCGCTGACCCGCGTGCTGACGCAGAAGGCCGAGCTGGGCCTGCTCGACCCCGACTACTCCCCCTCGTTCGACCCGAACGTGGACCTCGACGACGACGAGTCGCGCGCGTTGGCCCGCGAGGTCGCCGAGCGGTCCGTCGTGCTGCTGCAGAACGACGGCGTGCTGCCGTTGTCCGGCAAGCGCCTCGCCGTCGTCGGCCCCCGCGCGGACGAGGCCGGCGCGATGATGGGCTGCTACTCGTTCCCCCTGCACGTCGGCGTGCACCACCCGGACGTCGACATGGGCATCGACGTCCCCACGGTGCTGGACGCGCTGCGCGAGGACCACGACGTGGTGTTCGCCCGCGGGTGCCCGGTGCTCGGCGGCACGGACGACGAGATCGCCGAGGCCGTCGAGGCCGCCCGCCAGGCCGAGGTCTGCGTCGTCGTCCTCGGCGACCACGCGGGACTGTTCGGCCGGGGCACGTCCGGCGAGGGCTGCGACGCCGAGAACCTGACCCTGCCGGGCCGGCAGGAGGAGCTGCTCGAGGCGGTGCTCGACACCGGCATGCCGGTCGTGCTCGTGCTGCTGTCCGGCCGGCCGTACGACCTGTCGCGGCAGGCGGACCGGCTCGCGGCGGTCGTGTGCGGCTTCTACCCCGGTCAGGAGGGCGCGGCGGCGCTCGCGGGCGTGCTCGGCGGGCGCGTGAACCCGTCCGGCCGGCTGCCGGTCAGCTTCCCCGGCGCCGGCTCCACCCAGCCGTCGACCTACCTGAGCGCGAAGCTCGGCACCCGCAGCGAGGTCAGCAACGTCGACCCGACGCCGCTGTACCCGTTCGGCCACGGCCTCTCCTACGCGCCCGCCACCTGGGTGGCGGTGGGCTCCGAGGAACGCGAGTGGCCGTCCGACGGCGTCTGCCGGGTGCACGCGGTGCTGCGCAACGAGCTGGAGGTCGCGACCACCGAGGTCGTGCAGATCTACCTGCACGACCCGGTCGCCGAGGTCGCCCGGCCGGTCCGGCAGCTGCTCGGCGCGCTGAAGGTCGACCTCGAACCGGGGCAGACCAGGACCGTGACCGCCGAGCTGCACGCGGACCTCACCTCGTACACGGGCCGGTCGGGCCGCCGGCAGGTGGACACCGGCGACGTCGAGTTGCACGTCGGCACGTCGAGCGCGAACATCCACACGGCGCTGCGGCTGACGTTGACCGGCGAACGGCGTGAGGTCGGCTTCGACCGCGTGATGTCCGCCGTGTTCGACGCGCGGTAGCGCGTCGTCGCGGAGACTCCTCCGCCGCCCGGTAACGTCCGATGCGGACAAAACGGGCGGCGAAGGAGTTCTCGTGCTGGAGATCAGCGGTCTGACGTGGGCGGTCACGATCGGGGTGATCGTCGCGCTGCTGGCGGTGGACCTGGTCCTCGCCGCGGTGCGTCCCCACAAGGTCGGGTTCCGCGAGGCCACCCTGTGGTCGGTGTTCTACATCCTCGTCGCCGTCGGGTTCGGCGTGTGGTTCCTGAACGCCTACGGCGGCGAGGCGGGCACCGAGTACTTCGCGGGCTACATCGTCGAGAAGAGCCTCTCGGTCGACAACCTGTTCGTCTTCGTGATCATCATGACGACGTTCCTGGTGCCCGAGGAGCACCAGCACAAGGTGCTGACTTTCGGCATCGTGCTGGCGCTGGTCATGCGCGGCATCTTCATCGCCGTCGGCGCGACGCTGCTGTCGCTGTTCTCGTTCATGTTCCTGCTGTTCGGCCTGCTGCTGATCTACACGGCCGTGCAGCTGTTCCGGCACCGCAACGAGGACCCGGACGTCGAGAACAACGTGGTGGTGAAGACGGCGCGCAAGCTCCTGCCCGTCACCGACGACTACGTGGGCGGCAAGATCTTCACGCGGCTGGACGGCCGCCGGATGGCGACGCCGCTGTTCGTGGTGCTGGTGGCCATCGGCGGCGTCGACCTGCTGTTCGCGCTCGACTCGATCCCCGCGGTGTTCGGCGTGACCGAGGAGCCCTACATCGTCTTCACGGCGAACGCGTTCGCGCTGCTGGGCCTGCGCGCGTTGTTCTTCCTGGTCAAGGGCCTGCTCGACCGGCTGGTCTACCTGTCGGCCGGACTCGCGGTCATCCTCGCGTTCATCGGCGTCAAGCTGATCCTGCACTGGGCGCACGTCGACATCTCGCCGAGCGTGCCCGAGGTGCCGACGCCGCTCAGCCTCGGCGTGATCATCGGCATCCTGGTGGTCGTGACGGTCGCGAGCCTCGTCAAGACGCGCAACGACCCATCGGCGAAAGCTCACCCCGGATCGATTCGAGGTCACCGGGACCGCGAGGAGCACTGACGCGCAGCGGCGTCACCAGAGTCGGCGGGCCGGCCGCGGGCAAGGCGTCGAGGCACGCCTGCGCGGTCGGCCTGCGTGCGGCGGACGGCGAGGTCATGCAGGTCAGCAGCCGGGCCAGGTCCGACGGCAGTCCGTCGGGCACCTGCGGCGGGCCCTGCCGCCGGCCGGTCAGGCACTCGAGCAGCAGCCGACCGAGCGCGTAGACGTCCACCGCCGGCGTGATGGCCTCCCCGTGCACCTGCTCCGGTGCCAGGTAGGCCGTCGCCCCGGCGTCCTGCCCCGGCTTGGTCAGGCGGGAGCCGCCGGCCAGGTGCGCGAGGCCGAAGTCGGCCAGGCGCGGGGCGTCGTCGTCGCACAGGACCACGGAGGCGGCCTTGACGCCGCAGTGGATGAACCCGTGGGAGTGCACGTGGGCCAGCGCGTCCGCGAGCGCGGCGCCGAGCCTGCGCACGTCGCCGATGCTCATGCGGCCGGACGAGACGCGGTCGTGCACCGTACGGCCCTCGACCCGCTCCAGCACCGCGTACGGGACGTCGGCGGAGGGGTCGGCGTCGAAGACCGACACCAGGCCGCGGTGCGAGAGGCGCGCGAGCGCGCGGATCTCGTCATCGATCCTGGCCGAGTCGGCACCCGGCCGGAAGAACTTGATCGCGACATCGCGCACGAGCACGGTGTCCCGGCCGCGGCGCACCTCCGCCCGGCTGCTCGTGATCAACACTCGGCCCACCCGGTACCGGTCGGCGAGAAGACGTGTGTCCGGCATGGTCGAGGATGCCCACCAGATGGGTGATCCAATCACCGTGCGTCAGATTCGGCCGTGAACAGGTAACACAGGGGTCACCCGGGCGTGCGCCTGACGGCGGTCGACGCGCGCACCACGAGCTCGGGCTGGAACTTCACGTGCCGGTGCTCGTGACCAGGCTCGTTCTCCGCCAGCAGCAGCTGCGTCGCCGTCCGGCCGAGCTGCTCGCGCGGCTGGCGCACCGAGGTGAGCGGCACGGCGGCGGCCGCGGCGAACTCGATGTCGTCGTAGCCCACCACGGCGAGGTCGTCCGGCACGCGCAGGCCCTGCTGCGTCATCGACTGCAGCAGGCCGAGCGCGAGCAGGTCGTTGGCGCAGAACGCCGCCGTGGGTCGGCGGGACGCGGGCAGGCCGACGAGCCGCTCGCCCGCGTTGCGCCCCTCCCCCACCTGGAGCCCGCGCGTGTCGAGGAACGTGAGCGCGTCGGCGGGCAGTCCGGCGGCGGCGACGGCGCGCCGGGCGCCCTCACGGCGGTCGCGCACCTGCTGGATCGACAGCGGGCCGCCCACCACCGCGATGCGGGTGTGGCCGTGCTCGACCAGGTGGGTCACCGCGAGCTCGCCGCCGAGCACGTCGTCGACCGCCACCGAGCAGCGCGTGCCGTCGGTCGCCTCGCGGTCGACCAGCACCACCGGCGTGCCGCGGTCGGTCAGCTGGGCGCTCTCGGCGTCGACCGGGGTGATCAGGATGCCCTCGACGCGTTGTTCGTGCAGCAGCTCCAGGTACTCGCGCTCGCGGCCGCCGTCGGAGGCGCTGTTGCACAGGAAGAGCGCGAGGCCCGCTTCCCGTGCCGCGTCCTCGACACCGCGCGCCACGTCGGTGAAGAACGGGTTCGCCGCGTCGAGCACGACGTAGGCGAGCACCCGGCTGCGGCCCGCCCTCAGCTGGCGCGCGGACTCGTTGCGCACGAAGCCCAGGTGCTCGATGGCGGCGAGGACGCGCTGCCGGGTGGCGGGGGCGACGACGTCCGGGCGGTTCAGCACGTTGGAGACGGTCGCGTTCGACACGCCGGCGTGCCGGGCGACGTCGCGGATGCCCACTGACGGCTTCACCGGCGGCTCCTTTGTTGAAACGTGACAACGAATCGTACCCCGCAAGTCTTGACATGGTGACGCAGCGCACCCAGAGTGCTCCTAGCTCCACCGTTAAAACGTTTCAACGACGAGACGGAGGCGGACGTGGACCGACCACCCGTGGTGGTGCTGGACGAGGTGAGCAAGTCCTTCGGCGCCGTCCGCGCGTTGTCCGGGGTGTCGCTGCGGCTGTTGCCCGGCGAGGCCCACGCCCTGCTCGGCGAGAACGGCGCGGGCAAGTCGACGCTGATCAAGACGCTGGCGGGCGTCCACCGCCCGGACGCGGGCCGGGTGCTCGTCGACGACTCCCCCGTCCGGTTCTCCGGTCCGGCCGACGCGCTCGCCGCGGGCATCGCGATCATCTACCAGGAACCGACGTTGTTCGGCGACCTGTCGGTGGCGGAGAACGTCTTCATGGGCCGCCAGCCGCTCGGTCCCGGCCGCCGGATCGACGTGGCCGCGATGCACGCCCGCACGGCGGAGCTGTTCTCCCGCTTGGGAGTCCGCCTCGACCCGGCTCGTCCGGCGCGCGGACTGTCCATTGCGGACCAGCAGCTCGTGGAGATCGCCAAGGCGTTGTCGTTCGACGCGCGCGTGATCGTGATGGACGAACCGACGGCGGCGCTGTCCGCCCACGAGGTGCAGCGCCTTTTCGGTGTGGTGCGGGCATTGTGCGAGCAGGACGCCGCCGTGCTCTTCGTGTCGCACCGGCTCGGCGAGGTCCTCGAACTGTGCCGGCGCGCCACCGTGCTGCGCGACGGCGAGTTCGTGTGGTCCGGCTCGCTGGAGGAGGAGACGCCGGACTCGTTGGTGCGCCGCATGGTCGGCCGTGAGCTGTCGCAGCTCTTCCCCAAGCAGGACACGACCGCGGGCGAGGTGCTGCTCTCGGTGCGACGGCTGACGCGCGAGGGCGTGTTCACCGACGTGTCGTTCGACGTGCGGGCGGGCGAGATCGTGGCGCTGTCCGGCCTCGTCGGCGCCGGACGCAGCGAGGTGGCGCGGGCGGTGTTCGGCATCGACCGGCCGGACGGCGGTTCGGTGCACGTGCGGGGGAAGAAGCTCAAGCACGGCTCCCCCACCGCCGCGATGGCCGCGGGAATCGGGTTCGTGCCCGAGGACCGGCGCCAGCAGGGGCTCGTCGTGGACGCTTCGATCGAACGCAACACCGCGCTCGCCTCGCTGGGCCGGCTGTCGACGTTCGGGCTGCTGCGGCGCCGCTCGGAAAGCGCGCTGGCGCAGGACTGGGCGGTCAAGCTGCGGCTCAGGTTCGCCCGGCTCAGCGACCCCGTGGGGGTGTTGTCCGGCGGCAACCAGCAGAAGGTCGTGCTGGCGAAGTGGCTGGCGCGCACCCCCTCCGTGCTGATCGTCGACGAGCCGACGCGCGGCATCGACGTCGGCACGAAGGCCGAGGTGCACCGGTTGCTGTCGGAGCTCGCCGGGCGGGGCGTGGCCGTGCTGATGATCTCGTCGGAGCTGCCGGAGGTGCTGGGGATGGCGGACCGCGTGCTGGTGATGCACGAGGGCCGGCTGGTGGAGGAGCTCTCCCGCGAGGAGGCCTCCGAGGAACGGGTCGCGCTCGCGGCCGCCGGGCAGGTGGCGCAGTGACCACAGCCGCCGCGGCACCCTCCCGCGCCCGCCGCCTCACCACTCGCGTCGGCCGCGTCCGCGAACTCGGCATCGTCGTGGCGCTCGCCCTCGTGGTCGTCCCGACGGCGGTCGTGAACCCGCGGTTCGTCCAGCCCCAGAGCCTGCGCGACCTCCTGCTCAACGCGTCGATCGTCGCGCTGCTGGCCGTGGGCCAGACGCTCGTCGTGATCACCCGCAACGTCGACCTGTCGGTCGGGTCGGTCCTCGGCCTCTCCGCTTTCCTGACGGCGCAGCAGTTCGCCGACAACCCGGGCACCCCTCTCGTGCTGGGCATCGGGTTCGGGGTCGCCGTCGGGCTCGCGTGCGGGCTGATCAACGGGCTGCTGGTGGCGTTCGGCAACGTCCCCAGCCTCGTCGTCACCCTCGGCACGCTCTACGTGTTCCGCGGCGTCGACTTCGCACTCGCGCAGGGACAGCAGGTCAACGCCGCCAACCTCCCCGACGCGCTGCTGGACCTGGGCAGCAGCAGGGTGCTCGGCATCCCGGTGCTCGTGCTGATCAGCCTCGCGGTGATCGCCGTGGCCGCCGTCCACCTGCGGTCCTACCGGTCGGGCCGCGAGCTGTACGCGATCGGTTCCCACCCGGAGGCCGCCACTCTCGCCGGCATCCCGGTGGCGAAGCGGACGCTCACCGCGTTCGTCCTCTCCGGACTGGTCGCGGGCCTGGCCGGTGCGTTGTGGGTAGCGCGCTACGGCACGGTCGACGCGGCGGCGGGCACCGGCCTGGAGCTCCAGGTGGTCGCGGCGGTGGTCGTCGGCGGGGTCGCGATCTTCGGCGGCTCGGGAACGGTGGTGGGTGCCGCACTCGGCGCGTTGCTGCTCGGCACGATCACCAGCTGCCTGGTGGTGCTGCAGATCCCCGCGTTCTGGCAGCAGGCCATCTCCGGCGCGTTGCTGCTGAGCGCCATCACCGTCGACCGGCTGCTCGCGCTGCGCCTGGCGAAGGCCCTGCGCACCGCGGAAGGGACCAGCCGTGCGTAACCTCCTGCGGTGGGAGACCGCGCTGGTGTTCCTGCTGGTCGTGGTCGCGCTGACCGGGCAGATCGGCACGGACGGGTCGTTCCTGTCCGGCGGCAACCTCTTCTACCTCGGCCTCGACATCGGCGAGATCGCGCTGATCGCCCTGCCGCTGACGCTCGTGATCGTCGCCGGCGAGATCGACCTGTCCGTCGCCTCGGTGCTGGGCCTGTCCAGCGCGTTGATCGGCTGGCTGTGGAACGCGGGCTGGTCGCTGGAGACGATCCTGCCGACCGTGGTCGTCGCGGGCGCGCTGTGCGGGGCGGTCAACGGCCTGCTGGTCACCCGGCTCGGCCTGCCGTCGCTCGCGGTCACCATCGGCACGCTCGCCCTCTACCGCGGCCTCGCGCTGGTGGTCCTGGGCGACACGGCCGTCGCGGACTTCCCGGCCGGTTACACCTCCTTCGGCACGACTCCGGTGCCGGGCACCGACATCCCGTACCCGGTCCTGCTGGCCGCGGTCCTCGCGGTGCTGTTCGGCGTCGCGCTGCACGCCAGCTCGTTCGGGCGGGCGGTCTTCGCGATCGGTGCCAACGAGGAGGGCGCGCGGTTCTCCGGCATCAGGGTCAAGCGGGTCAAGCTGACCCTCTTCGTGCTCGCCGGCGCGGTGGCCGCGATCGCCGGCATCGTCTACACGTTCCGGTTCTCGAGCGCCCGCGCGGACAACGGCGTCGGGCTCGAACTGGCCGTCGTCGCGGCGGTCCTGCTCGGCGGTGTCTCCATCTTCGGCGGCAGGGGAACGCTCTTCGGCGTCCTCGCCGGGGTCCTGCTGCTGGGCGGCCTGCGCAACCTGCTGATCCTGCGGGACACCTCGACCGAGGTCCTCACCATCGTCACCGGCCTGCTCCTGCTGGTGAGCGTGCTCGCTCCCTCGATCACCCGACGCGTCGCAACTCTGAGGAAGGCCGCGCCATGAACACACGTTTAGCGCTCGCCCTGGTGGTGTCCGGTGCCGTGGCGCTCACCGCCTGCGGTGGCACCACGAAGGACAGCTCGGGCCAGCAGACCGGCGGCGCCACCAACTCCGCGAAGGCCGACCCGAACGCGGCCCTCAGGGAGGGCCTGAAGATCACGTTCCTGCCCAAGCAGGTCAACAACCCGTACTTCACCGTGGCGCAGAAGGGCGCGGAGAGCGCGGGTACCGCGATCAAGGGCGAGGTCAAGGCGACCGGACCGTCCGACGCCGCCGCGTCGTCGCAGGTCACCTACATCAACACCGCCGCGCAGCAGAAGCAGGACGCGCTGGTGATCTCGGCGAACGACGCCAACGCCGTGGCGCCCGCGCTGAAGACCGCGCGGTCGCAGGGGCTCAAGGTCGTCACGTTCGACTCCGACGCGGCCCCGGACGCCCGGGACGTCTTCATCAACCAGGCCACCTCCACCGAGATCGCGGCCGGCCAGGTGAAGCTGATCTCCGAGGCGGTCGGCGGCAGCGGCGAGATCGCGATCCTGTCCGCGACCCCCAACGCCACCAACCAGAACGCGTGGATCGAGGTCATGAAGACCGAGCTCGCGAAGCCCGAGTACGCCGGGCTGAAGCTGGTGGAGACCGCGTACGGCAACGACGACGACCAGACGTCGTTCCAGAAGACCCAGGGCCTGCTGCAGGCGCACCCGAACCTCAAGGGCATCATCTCGCCGACCACGGTCGGTGTCGCGGCGGCCGCCCGCTACCTCAGCTCGTCGGAGTACCAGGGCAAGGTCCAGCTGACGGGCCTGGGCACGCCGAACCAGATGCGCAAGTTCGTGCAGGACGGCACGGTGAAGTCGTTCGCGCTGTGGGACCCGAGCAAGCTCGGCTACCTCGCCACCTATACCGCCGCTGCGCTCGCGTCCGGGCAGATCACCGGTGCCGAGGGCGAGAAGTACAAGGCCGGTGAGCTCGGCGACTACACGATCGGCGCCAAGGGCGAGGTCGTGCTCGGACCGCCGACCGTGTTCACCAAGGACAACATCGACAAGTTCGACTTCTGACATGCGCGTCTGCTTCACGTTGCGGGTCCGCCCGGATCGTCTCGACGAGTACCGGGCGCGGCACCGCGAGGTGTGGCCGGAGATGCGGGCCGCCCTGACCGAGGCGGGGTGGCACAACTACTCCCTCTTCCTCGCCGGGGACGGCCTGCTCGTCGGCTACCTGGAGTGCGACGACTTCGACGCGGCGCTCGCGGAGATGGCGCGCACCGAGGTGAACGCGCGGTGGCAAGCCGAGATGGCGGAGTTCTTCGTCGGTGACGGCCACGCCGACGAACGGATGCGACCCCTCGACGAGGTCTTCCACCTCGACTGAGCTTGTGGGGAGAACACATGAGCGTGAAAGACGCGTTGCGCGAGCAGCGGATCGAGACCCCGTCGTGGGCCTACGCCAACTCGGGAACCCGGTTCAAGGTGTTCGCGCAGCAGGGAGTTCCGCGCACACCGTACGAGAAGATCGACGACGCGGCGGTGGTGCACCGGCTGACCGGGGTCGCGCCGACCGTCGCGTTGCACATCCCGTGGGACCGGGTCGACGACTACGGCAAGCTCGCGTCGTACGCACGCGACCGCGGCATCGCGCTCGGTGCCATCAACTCCAACGTGTTCCAGGACGACGACTACAAGCTCGGCAGCGTCTGCCACCCCGACGCATCGGTGCGGCGCAAGGCCTTGGACCACCTGCTGGAGTGCGTCGACATCATGGACGCCACGGGATCGCGCGACCTGAAGCTGTGGTTCGCCGACGGGCTCAACTACCCCGGTCAGGACAACATCCGCGCGCGGCAGGACCGGCTCGCCGAGGCGTTGCGCGAGGCCTACGACCGGCTCGGTGCCGATCAGCGGATGTTGCTGGAGTACAAGCTCTTCGAGCCCGCGTTCTACGTGACCGACGTGCCGGACTGGGGCACGGCGTTCGCGCACTGCACGCAGCTCGGCGAGAAGGCGCAGGTCGTCATCGACACCGGGCACCACGCGCCGGGCACGAACATCGAGTTCATCGTGTCGTTCCTGCTGCGGGCCGGGAAGCTCGGCGCGTTCGACTTCAACTCGCGCTTCTACGCCGACGACGACCTGATGGCCGGGGCGGCGGACCCGTTCCAGCTCTTCCGGATCATGCACGAGATCGTGCTGGCCGACGCGCTCACGCCGGCGGCGGGCATCGCGTTCATGCTCGACCAGTGCCACAACCTGGAGCCGAAGATCCCGGCGATCATCCGGTCGGTGCTCAACGTCCAGGAAGCCACCGCGAAGGCGCTGCTGGTGGACCACCCGGCGCTGGCGGAGGCTCAGCGGGCCGGTGACGTGCTCGGCGCGAACGCGGTGCTGATGGACGCCTACAACACCGATGTGCGGCCGTTGTTGCGCGAGCTGCGGACCGAGATGGGGCTCGACCCCGACCCGGTGGCCGCGTACCGGCGGTCCGGGTACGCCGAGCAGATCGTCCGGGAACGAGTCGGCGGCGAGGCCGCCGGGTGGGGTGCGTGATGGACCACGTCGAGGCGCTGCTGGGGCGGAGCAACCGGCTCGGCGCGGATCCGCGCACCACCAACTACGCGGGCGGCAACACCTCCGCGAAGGGTGCCGCGACCGACCCGGTGACCGGGCGGCCCGTGGAGCTGCTGTGGGTCAAGGGGTCCGGCGGTGACCTGGGCACGTTGCGGGAGGCCGGGCTCGCCGTGCTGCGGCTCGACCGCCTGCACGCGCTGACCGAGGTCTACCCCGGGGTCGAGCGCGAGGACGAGATGGTCGCCGCGTTCGACTTCTGCCTGCACGGCAAGGGAGGCGCGACACCGTCGATCGACACGGCCATGCACGGGCTCGTCGACGCGGCGCACGTCGACCACCTGCACCCGGACGCGGGCATCGCGTTCGCGACGGCGGCCGACGGCGAGGCGCTCGTGCAGGCGTGCTTCGGCGACCGCGTGGCGTGGGTGCCGTGGCGGCGGCCGGGGTTCCAGCTGGGTCTCGACATCGCGGCCGTCCGGCGCAACCAGCCGCAGGCCATCGGCGTGGTCCTGGGCGGGCACGGCATCACCGCGTGGGGTGCGACGAGCCAGGAGTGCGAGGAGCACTCGCTGGAGATCATCGCCACCGCCCAGCGCTACCTCGACGAGCACGGCCGCCCCGACCCGTTCGGCGACGTCGTCCACGCACCGCTGCCGGCGGGGGAACGCCGGGTGCGCGCGGCCGAGCTCGCACCGGTGGTCCGCGGCCTGGCCTCGACGGACAGCCCGCAGGTCGGCCACTTCACCGACTCCGGCGTGGTGCTGGACTTCCTGGCCCGGTCACGGCATCCGGAGCTGGCGGCGCTGGGCACGTCGTGCCCCGACCACTTCCTGCGCACCAAGGTCCGGCCGTTGGTGCTCGACCTGCCGCCCACAGCGCCGGTGGAGGAGGCCGTCGCGCGGTTGCGACAGCTGCACGAGGCCTACCGCGAGGACTACCGGGCCTACTACGAGCGGCACGCCGAGCCGGACGGCCCGCCGATGCGCGGTGCCGACCCGGCGGTCGTGCTGGTGCCGGGCGTCGGGATGTTCAGCTTCGGCCGCGACAAGCAGACCGCGCGGGTGGCGGGCGAGTTCTACGTCAACGCCATCAACGTCATGCGTGGCGCGGAGTCGGTCTCGCGGTACGCGCCGATCGAGGAGCGCGAGAAGTTCCGCATCGAGTACTGGGCGCTGGAAGAGGCCAAGCTGCGGCGGATGCCGCAGCCCAGGCCGCTCGCCACGCGCGTCGCGCTGGTCACCGGCGGCGGGTCGGGCATCGGCCGCGCGGTCGCCGAACGGCTGGCGGCCGAGGGGGCGTGCGTGGTGGTGGCCGATCGCAACGGTGACAGCGCGCGCGAGGTCGCCGAGGGCATCGGGTCGGCGGACGTGGCGGTCCCCGTCACCGTCGACGTCACGTCCGCGGAGGGCGTCGCCGAGGCGTTCCGGGTGGCGGCTCTCGCGTACGGCGGAGTCGACCTCGTGGTCAACAACGCCGGTCTGTCGATCTCCAAGCCGCTCGCGGAGACCACCGAGGCCGACTGGGACCTCCAGCACGACGTGATGGCCAAGGGGTCGTTCCTGGTCTCGCGCGAGGCGGCGAAGGTGTTGCGCGCACAGGGCACGGGCGGCGACATCGTCTACATCTCCAGCAAGAACGCGGTCTTCGCCGGGCCGAACAACGTGGCGTACGGGGCGGCCAAGGCGGACCAGGCGCACCAGGTCCGGCTGCTCGCGGCCGAGCTCGGCACGGACGGCATCCGCGTCAACGGCATCAACCCCGACGGGGTGGTCCGCGGTTCCGGCATCTTCGCGGGCGGCTGGGGCGCGCAACGGGCGGCCGTCTACGGCGTGCCGGAGGAGGAGCTCGGCGAGTTCTACGCCCAGCGCACACTGCTCAAGCGCGAGGTGCTGCCGTCGCACGTGGCGGCGGCCGTGATCGCGCTGACAGCGGGCGACCTGTCGTTGACGACCGGCCTGCACGTGCCGGTCGACGCCGGTGTGGCGGCGGCGTTCCTGCGATGACGGCGGTCGCGGCGGTCGACCTCGGCGCGTCGAGCGGCCGTGTGGTGCGCGGAGTCGTCACCGGCGGCGAGGTGCGCGTCGAGGAGGTGCACCGGTTCGCCAACGGCCCGGTGCACCACCAGGGCGCGCTGCGCTGGGACATCTCGTCGCTGCACCGCGAGGTGCTGGCCGGGCTGGGACGCGCCGGCGAGGTCGCGAGCATCGGCATCGACAGCTGGGCCGTCGACTACGGCCTGCTCGACGCGTCCGGCGGGCTGCTCGCCGACCCCGTCTGCTACCGCGACTCCCGCACCGAGGGCGTCACCCCCGCCGAAGGCCTGTACGAGGTCAACGGCCTGCAGTTCCAGCCGTTCAACACGATGTTCCAGCTCGGGGCCGAACCGCTGCTCCCCCGGGCCTCCCAGCTGCTGCTGGTCCCGGACCTGCTGTCGTACTGGCTGACCGGCGAACGCGGCGCCGAGTACACCAACGCCACCACGACCGGCCTGATCGACGTCCGCACCGGCCGGTGGTCGGAGTCGCTCACCCGCGACCTGCCCGCCGGACTGCTGCCGCAGCTGCGGCACCCCGGCGACCCGGCCGGGGTGTTCGACGGCGTGCCCGTGACGGCGGTCGGGTCGCACGACACCGCGTCCGCCGTCGTCGCCGTGCCCGCGCGGAACGAACGCTTCGCCTACATCTCCTGCGGCACCTGGTCGCTGGTCGGCGTGGAGCTCTCCTCCCCCGTGCTGACGGCCGCGAGCCGTGCCGCCAACTTCACCAACGAGGGCGGCGTGGACGGCACGATCCGCTACCTGCGCAACGTGATGGGCCTGTGGCTGCTGCAGGAGTGCCTGCGGGTGTGGCGCGCGCCGCTGGCGCCTCTGCTGCGCCAGGCGGCCGACGCGACCGGGTCGGTCTTCGACCCCAACGACCCGGTGTTCCTGCCACCAGGCGACATGCCGGGCCGCATCCAGCGGTGGTGCGGCAGGACCATGTCGCCGGCGGAGGTGGTCCGGTCCATCATGGACAGTCTGGCGCTGGCGCACCGCGACGCCGTGCTGGACGCCCAGCGGCTCTCCGGCACGGAGGTCGAGGTGGTGCACGTCGTCGGTGGCGGATCGCGGAACCCGTTGCTGTGCCAGCTCACCGCCGACGCGTGTGGCCTGCCCGTGGTGGCGGGACCCGCCGAGGCCACGGCTCTGGGCAACGTGCTGGTGCAGGCGCGGGCGGTGGGCGCGGCGTCCGGGACGCTCGCCGACCTGCGCAGGCTGGTGCGCCAGTCCCAGCCGCTGCACCGTTTCCTGCCGCGCTCCGTCGAACGGCGTCGAACGCGTTGACTGCCCCGCGCCGGCGCTCCTAGGTTGGGTCGTGGCGCGGAAAGGGGCGGATCGGCATGCGCAGGCGCTCGTTCCTGGGACTGGCCGTCACGGGTGCGCTCACCCCGGCTGCCGCCCGGGCTGCTCCCGGCGACCGCTGGGTGACCACCTGGACGGCGATGCCGCAGCTCACCGAACCGCACAACATGCCGCCACCGCCGTTCACCGACGGCGAGCTGGTGCTGGCCGACGCGACCCTGCGCCAGACCGTGCGGGTCACCGTCGGCGGCCGGCGGATCAGGCTGCGGTTCAGCAACGCGTTCGGTGGCACCGTTCTCCCGCTCACCTCGGTCACCGTCGCCCTTCCCGCGGACGGGAAAGCCGGCGTCAGCGCGGTCGAGCCGGGCAGTGCCCGGCGGGTGACGTTCAGCGGGCGGTCCTCGGTGGACGTTCGAGTGGGCGCGCCGGCGTTGTCCGATCCGCTGGACTTCGCCGTGGCACCGGGCACGAACCTGACCGTCACCGCCTACCTCGCGACCGGTCAGGCGTCCAGCCAGGTCACCTCGCACCCCGGTTCCCGCACCACCTCGCACCTGCTCGCCGGCGACCACACCCAGGCCGTGGAGATGCCCGGCGCGACGCCCACCGACCACTGGTACTTCCTGAGCGGGGTCGAGGTCCTGCGCCCGCGGACCTCCGCGGTGGTCGTGATCGGCGACTCGCTGACCGACGGCCGCGGCTCCACCACCAACGGCAACGACCGCTGGCCCGACCAGCTCTTCGACCGCCTGCGGACCGTCCCGGTGCTGAACCAGGCGGCGGGTGGCAACCACGTGCTCGACGACGGGCTCGGCCCGAACGTGCTGGCCCGGCTGGACCGCGACCTGCTGGCGCAGACCGGGGTCCGGTGGCTGGTCCTGTTCGAGGGCGTCAACGACATCGGCACGGCCGCCGCGACCGCCGCCGCCCAGCAGGCCGTCGCCGAGGACCTGATCGCGGCCTACGAGCAGGTCCTCGACCGGGCTCACGCACATGACATCGAGGTGTACGGCGCGACCTTGCTGCCCTTCGGCGGGCACGGTTACGACGACCCCGACGGTCACCGCGAGGTGGCGCGGCAGACGGTGAACCGCTGGATCCGCACGAGCCGCCGGTTCGACGCCGTGCTCGACTTCGACGCCGCCGTCCGCGACCCGGCGCAGCCGCGGCAACTCGTGCCGGCCGCGGACGTCGGCGACCACCTGCACCTCAACCCGAACGGGTACCGCATGCTCGCGCAGGCGGTCCCGCTCCGGTTGTTCCGCTAGGGCCTGTCCTCAGGCGGGCACCGCCCGCGAACCGTCGAACTTCCAGCGCCCGTGCCCCACCCGCACGACCCCGGCACCCGGCACGTGCACCTCGGCCGTCGACCCCACGGGCACCTCGACGGTCAGCCGCAGCACGCCGTCGACCCTGGTCCACGCCACGGCGATGCGGCCGCGCACGCTCTCGAACTCCAGCTGTGCCCACGAGACGCCGTCGGTCGCGTTCGGACGGACCGTGAACGTGCGGTAGCCCGCGTCGCCCGGTCGCAGCCCGGCGACGTGCTCGTAGAGCCACTGCACGATCGTGCCCTTGAAGTAGTGGTTGCGCGAGCGTGTGCCCGTGTCCCACATCTCCCACATGGTGTCGGCGCCGTTCTCGAACCAGTTGCCCCAGTTCGGGTACGACCGCTGGACCGCCATGGCGTGCGCGACGTCGGCGTGCCCGTGGTCGCTCAGCACCTGCAGCAGCACGCTGGCGCCCAGGCAGCCGACGTCGAGGAGATCGCCGTTGGCCCGGATCTCCGCCGCGAGCCGGTCGGCCACGGTCTGCACGGACCCGGCGGGCACCATCCCGAACGCCAGCGGCAGCGCGTTCGACGTCTGCCGGTAGTCCGGGTCCTTCGCCGTGCGGTAGCAGCCGTCGACCAGGAAGGTCCTGGTGAACTCGGTCAGCAGGGCCGCCGCCACCTCGCGGTAGCGCGGGACCGGTGTCCCGATCACGTCACCCAGCTCGGCGGTCTGCAGCAGCGCGCGGTGCAGGTACGCGGTCGCGCCCAGCCGGGTGTCCTCGGGCGGGATGCCGCCGGAGCCGGGTGGCAGCCAGTCGCCGAGCGCCGTGACGGCCAGGCCGTCCCGCAGCCTGCCGATCTCCCAGTCGAGGTACCGGGTGAGCACCGGCCAGTGCCGCGAGGCGAGCCGGTCGTCGCCGTAGACGCGGTACATCTCGCGCAGCACGAACGGGTACACGGTCGTCCACTCGGGAGCGGGCGCCAGCTCCCGGTAGCCCCAGCCGCCGCTCGGCACGATCACCGGCAGCTGCCCGGCCGCGTCCTGGCTGTCCGCGAGGTCGCCGAGCCACTTCGTGAAGAACCTCGCCAGGCCGAACTCGGCCAGCATCGAGGGCGCGCCGACCTGGGCGTCGCCCGTCCAGCCGTTCTTCTCGTAGGTGGGGGTGTCGGTCGGGATGCCGTGCAGGTTGTTCGCGACGGTGCGGCGCATCGCGGCGTCGTACTTCTCGAACAACGGCTCGGAGCAGCGGAACGTGCTCACCGCCGGCACGTCGGAGTGCACCACCCGGCCCACCAGCCGCGGCGGCGCGGACAGGCCGGTCACCTCGACGTACCGGAAGCCCTTGTAGGAGAACCTCGGTTCCCAGGTCGCCTCGCCACCGGCGCAGACGTACTCGTCGAGCTGGGAGCGGGCACCGGTGACGAGCGGGTTGTCCATGCGCACGGTGCCGTCGGCGTTCAGGGTCTCGCCGTGCTTGAGGCGGACCACGGTCCCGGCGGGCGCGGTGGCGGTGAGCTGCGTCCAGCCGGACATCGTGCGGCCCATGTCGGCGACGAACACGCCGGCCTTCGGCGAGCTGACGGCCGGCGTGACCGACTCGACCACGCGGATCGGTTCGTGCTCCTGGGCTTTCAGCGTGCCGCGGGGAGCCGTCCGCACGGGTGCGGTCTGCCACGACGAGTCGTCGAAGCCTGGTTCGGTCCAGTCGCGCGGGGCGAGGCGGGCGTCGTAGGTCTCGCCCGCGTAGAGCGAGTTCGACACCGTCGGGCCGTCGGTGAGCCGCCACGACCCGTCGGAGGCGATGGTCGTGCGGGTGCCGTCCGGGTGGTCGATCTCCAGCTGGGCCAGCAGTACCGGTTCGTCGTGCCACGGCGGCGACTCCCACCGCCACGCGTTCGGCGTCTTCATGCCGTAGAACCCGCGGCCCAGCGTCACGCCGATCGCGTTGCGGCCGGCCCGGACCAGGCCGGTGACGTCGTGCGTCGCGTACAGGACGGTGTTGTCGTAGTCGGTGAAGCCGGGGTCGAGCACGCGGTCGCCCACGCGGCGGCCGTTGATCTCGGTCTCGTGGTAGGCGAGACCGCAGACGTACAGGCGGGCGCTCCTGACCGGCTTGCCGAGTGCGAACTCCTTGCGCAGCAACGGCGCCGGCTGCTCGCGCACGGTCACGTTCGACCCCCACGGGCCTTGGCCGTACGGGTCCAGCACGGTCGCCGCCGCCCACGCCGAGTCGTCGAAGTCCGGGGCCTGCCAGCCGGGCTGCTCGGCGGCCGCGACCTTCCAGCCGGGACCGGTGACGACCTCGCGCTGCCCGTCGGGCAGGTCGACGAGCAGCCGCAGCAGGAACCCGGCCGGTCCCTCCGACCGGTTCGTGGCCCGCGCCGCGAGCACGATCCGCCGGCCCGCGAGCGCGGTGACGTCCGCGCGCTGCCCCACCTTCCAGACGTCGGCCTCCTGCGGCACGTGCAGAACCTCGGTTCCGTTGACGTACAACGTGAAGTCGTCGTCGGCCGTCGCCACGAGCCGGGCCCGCACCGCGCCGGCGGGCAGGTCGGCCGCGAAGCGGAACCAGCGGCTCGCCGCCGGGGTGGTGTCCGACCAGATCCACCGGGCGCCGGTGAAGCCGATCGACGTGTCCGGGGCGCCGATCCACCTGGCCTGCCACGGCGTGCCGAGCAGCGCGGTCTCCCACCAGTTCGACGTGCTCCACGCCGAGGGGCGACCGGCGCCGTCCCACACCCGCACGCGCCAGTGGTACCGGGTGCGCGGCCGGAGCGCCTTGCCGGCGTAGGCGATGTGGGTGGTGCGGTCGGAGGCGATCCGGCCGGACTGCCAGACGTCGGCACGGCCGGGCGCGGTGCCGACCTCGACCTGGTAGGCGGTCTGCCGGGCGCCGGTGCCCCCGGCGGCGAGCACCCAGCCCAGGCGCGGCACGGTGACGTCGGTGCCCAGCAGGGTCTCCGCGTACTCGACCGTGGTGCGCACGACGCGCACACCACCGGCTTTCTCCTCGCCGGCGGCCTCGGCCACCCCGGCCGGCACGGCCGTCGCGGTCAGCCCGACCGCCGCCGATGTCCTGAGGAACTCCCGTCTGCGCACGTCGCCTCCACCTTGGTCGCTGGATGAAACGTTTCAATCGCTGCGGCGAGGCTCAGCGTGTTCGGTGCGTTGAGGTGTGTCAAGGCGCACAGCAACAGGCTGTCCACCTTCGGACAGCCTGTTGAATCGTGCAAACCCGTGGTCAGCCGGTGGTGCAGGCGCTCCCGTTGAGTGTGAACGACGACGGCGCCGGGTTGGAGCCGCTGTGGGTGCCGTTGAAGCCGATGCCGGTCGACGCGCCCGGTGCGAGCGAGCCGTTCCAGCTGAGGTTGGTCGCGGTGACCGCGGCTCCCGACTGGGCGAACGTCGCGCCCCAGCCGGGCTGGGTGACCTTCTGGCCGCCGGTGAAGCCGAACGCCAGCGTCCAGCCGTTGATCGCGCTGGTGCCCGTGTTGGTGATGGTGACGCCGGCCGTGAAGCCGGTGCTCCAGCTCTGGGCCGAGTAGGCGACCTTGCACGCACCGGTGCCGCCGCCCGCGCTCGTCGTGGCCGACACGATGCCGGACGCCGCCGACACGTTGCCCGCCGCGTCCTTCGCCCGCACCTGGTACCGGTAGGTGGTGGACGGGGTCAGGCCGCTGTCGGTGAACCCGGCCGAGGTGGCCGAGCCGACCGTCGCGAACGAGCCGCTCCCCGTCGCCCGCAGCACGTCGTAGCCCGTCACGCCGACGTTGTCGGTGGAGGCGGCCCAGCTCAGCGCGAGGCCGGTGGACGTCACGGCCGACGCCGCGGGAGTGCCCGGGGTGGTCGGGGCCTGGGTGTCCGGAACGCCACCGCCGCCGTAGATGGTGGCCTCCTTCGACGTCTGGCGGACACCGTTGGCACCGTTGAGGAAGCGCTCACCCCACGAGGTGAGGCTCGCCGGGTTGAACGAGTTCGTCATGTCGAGGTAGGCGACGTCGCTGCTGTTGCCGCTCCACGACCAGCCGAGGTACCCGAGCCCGCGGGCCTGCGCCTGGGCCATGATCGTGTCCTCGTCCGGGTCGCCGTCGCTGTGGTTGTGCCCGAACTCGCCGACGACCAGGGGCAGTCCGGCCGTGCGGAACGCGTCGAAGTAGGCGTTGACCTTGTCCGCGGTGTTGTAGACGCCGTACATGTGGATCGAGAACACGGTGTTGCGCTGCGGGTCGGCGGCGAGCACCGAGGCCGCGTTGTCGCGCATGACGTTGCCCCAGTCCTGGCCCCACATCGGCGCGTCGGCCATCAGCAGGTGCTGCAGCCCGGCGCCGCGCAGCCGGCTGATCGCGCTGCTCGTCGCGCTCGCCCAGGTGGCGCTCACCGTCGCGTTGTTGCCGAACGGCTCGTTGCCGAGGTTGATGACGACGTGGTTCTCCTGGCCCTTCAACGCACCGGCCACGCTGATCCAGTACGTCGCCGCCTGGTCGAGCGTCGCCGCGCCGCTCTGCTCGCCGTAGCCGGTGGTGTCGTGCACCTCCAGCACGCAGATCAGCTTCGACTGCTTGCACAGCGAGATGACGCTCGAGACCTCCGCCGCCGGGGTCGGTCCCCACCGCTGCCCGCTGCCGAGCACGACGCGGACCGTGTTGGCGCCGAACGACTTGATGTCCGCGAACGCGCGCGTCTGCGACTGGTACCAGACGTGCGCGTGGTTCACGCCGCGCAGGACGAACGGGGTGCCGTTCGCCTCGACGACCCGCGTCCCCTCGACGTGCAGGCCGGTCGCGGCCGGCTGCGCGCCCAGGGCCGCGACCAGGGCCGGGTACCAGCGGGCCTCGATCTTCTGGCTGCCGGTGTTGTTGGGGTGCACGCCGTCGGAGGTGTCCGCGGCCGTGTCGAAGCCGGTCCACTGGTCGACCACGGTGATCGGCGAGGCCGCCGTGCTGTTCGCCCGCGCCCAGCCGGGGATCGCGGTGTTGAGGTCGACGACCCGCTGCGCGCACGCCGAGCAGTTCGACGGCGTCATCGGCAGGATCTGGGCGACGACGAGCTTGACCGCGGGGTTGTTCGCCCGCATCTGCCCGAGCATCGTGGTGTAGGCGCCGAGGATCGTGCTCGCCGGGATGTTGCTCCACACGTCGTTGGTGCCCAGGTGCATCAGCACGACGTCCGGCCGCGCCGAGGAGAGCCAGCCGGGGAGCTGGTTGTCCCGCACGATGTTCGTGGCGAGGATGCCGCCGTGGCCCTCGTTGTCGCCGTCGTAGGTGAAGCCGCAGCCCGGAGCGGGCAGCGAGCCGACGAAGTCGACGCCGGTGTGCCCGGTGTCCTGCAGGTGCTTCCAGAGCAGTGCCCGCCAGCAGCCCGGTGATCCGGTGATGGAGTCGCCCAGCGCCATCACGCGCGCCGGTGCCGCCTCGGCCGGCGCCGCGGCTCCGGCCGGGGCGGGGGCGACGAGTGCACAGGCCAGGAGCAGCAGGCCCGCCATCACCGTCCTGAGTGTTCGCAAGGTCACGACGACCTCCTGGGAAATGTTGCGCCGATGTGTACGTCCGATTTCCGGGAGCGCTCCCAGAACCGGACCCTAGCCAGCCGATGACCGGACGACACCGCCGGTTGGCCCACCGCGGCAACCTGTCCGCAGCGGACATCCCCACGACGTCGGCTTGTCCGGCAGGACAGATCGCCTCAGCCGGTTCTCAGCACTCGCACGCCGTAGCGGGGCAGGAACGCCTTGCCGCTCACCCGTTCTCCGGTCAGCAGGTCGGTGCGGGTGCCGTCCACGGCCACCTCCGCGGGTTCGGTCCGGTGGTTGAGCAGGAACAGGTGGTCGCCCCGCCGCACCACCTCGACCCCCTCGGGCTGCGGCGACAGCTCGATCCCCGCCGACGACGCGACGTGCGCGAGCAGCGCCCGCATCGCCTCGGCGGACGGTCTGGTCGCCACGTACCAGGCCGTGCCGCCGCCGAACGCGTTGCGCAGCACGACCGGCATGCCCGCCAGCTCCCCCTCGGCCACCTCGGCGACCACCGACGCCGTCGTGACCTCCAGGTCGTCGGCCCAGAAGTCCGCGGTGAACGGGCCGAGCAGGTCCGACGAGCACGTCAGCGTCCCGCTCTGCGGCAGGAACTCGGAGACGCACACCCCCATCACGTCGAGCAGCAGCGCCGGGGAGCCGCCCAGCCGCACGTGGTCGTTCTCGTCGACCACACCGGAGAAGAAGCCCAGGACGAACGTGCCGCCACCCTCCACACAGGACCGGATCGAGGTGGCGGCCGCGTCGGTGAGCAGGTAGAGGTTCGGGGCGAGCACGAGCCGGTACCCGGACAGGTCGTCCGACGGCCGCACGAAGTCCGCCACGACCCCCAGCCGCCACAGCGGCGCGTAGAAGTCGCGCAGGCGCCCGAGCAGCGAGATCCGCGCGGGCACGTGCTCGTCGCCGACCGCCCACCAGGTGTCCCAGTCCACCAGGATCGCCACCCTGGCGGGCACGGGCGCACCGACGACACCGGACAACGCCGCGAGGTCCTCGCCGAGCGCGGCGACCTCGCGGAACACCCGGCTCTCCGGTCCCCGGTGCGGCACCACCCCGGAGTGGAACTTCTCGGCGCCCGCACGGGAAGCGCGCCACTGGAAGTAGCAGATCCCGTCGGCCCCGCGCGCGACCGCCTGCATCGACTGCGCCCGCAGCTGGCCCGGCGGCCGGCGCGGACCGCGGGCCGCGCTCGGCGACTGCTCCATCAGCAACCACGGGCCGCGGCCCAGCCCGCGCATCAGGTCGAAGCTCAGCGCGCTGTCGACGTGCGACGACGGATCTTCGAAGTCCGGGTACCAGTCGTGCGACACGAAGTCCTGCCCGGCGGCCGCCCGCCAGTAGTCGAGCGGCGCGTGCAGTCCCATGAAGTTCGTCGTGACCGGCACGTCCGGCGTGATCTCGCGCAGCACGGCGCGTTCGGCGTGGAAGCACTCCAGCAGCGCGTCCGAGCAGAACCGCCGGAAGTCCAGCACCTGGGTCGGGTTGCGCAGGTACGGCGCGGCGCGCGGCGGCACGACCTCCTCCCACTGCCCGTGGTGCTGGCTCCAGAACGCCGTCGCCCACGCGTCGTTCAGCGCCTCCAGCGTGGCGTACTTCGCCGCGAGCCACCGGCGGAAGTGCGCGGCCGTCCCGTCGCAGAAGCAGACCTCGCAGTACTCGTTGTTCACGTGCCACAGCGCCAGCGCCGGGTGCGACCCGTACCGGCGGGCCAGCTCGGTGACGATCCGGACGGCGTGGCGCCGGTAGACCGGCGACGACGGGCAGAAGTGGTTGCGCGACCCGTGCGACATCCGCACGCCCCGGTCCGTCACCATCAGCGCGTCCGGGTGCCGCACGCTCATCCACGGCGGCGGGGAGGCGGTCGGGGTCGCGAGGCCGACGGCGATCCCGTTGTCGTGCAGCAGGTCCAGCACCCGGTCGAGCCAGCCGAAGTCGAACGAGCCCGGCGACGGCTCCAGCCGGCCCCACGCGAACACGCCGACGTTCACCAGGGTGATCCCGGCTTCCCGCATCAGCCGGGCGTCGGCGGGCCACACCTCCTCCGGCCACTGCTCCGGGTTGTAGTCGCCGCCGTGGACCAGGCGGCCGCGCGTGACGTCGGACAGCTCCGGCACGGCTCACCCCTTCACGGCGCCGAGGATGACGCCCTTGGTGAAGTGCTTCTGCACGAACGGGTACACGACCAGCACCGGCACGACGGCGATCACGACGACGGCCATCTTCACCGCGAGCGTCGGCAGCGGCGCGGCGCCCTCGATCACCGCCTCCCCGCCGGTGCCGGGAATCGGCTGGCCCTGCAGGACGTACTGCCGCAGCACGAGCTGCAACGGCCACTTCTCCGGCGTGTTCAGGTAGAGGAACGCGGAGAAGAACGCGTTCCAGTAGCCGACCGCGTAGAACAGCGCGATCACCGCGGTGACCGCCTTCGACAGCGGCAGCACGATCCGGCGCAGGATGCCGAACTCGCTCGCGCCGTCGATGCGCGCGCTGTCCACGAGCTCCTGAGGGATCGACAGGAAGAACGACCGCAGCACCACGAGGTTGAACGCCGCCACCGCGCCGGGCAGCACCAGCGCCGCGTAGGTGTCGAGCAGGCCCAGCGAGCTGACGAGCAGGTACGTCGGGATCATGCCCGGACCGAACAGGAACGTCAGCAGCACCACGAACAGCAGCGGCCGGTGCGCGAACGACCCCGGCCGCGACAGCCCGTACGCCGCGAGCAGCGTCAGCGCGGTGCTGAACACCGTGCCCACGGCCGTGATCCCGGTGCTGACCAGCACCGCCCTGCTCACCACGCCGCCGGCCAGCAGTTCGGAGTAGGCGGCGAGGCTGAACCCGTCCGGCACGACCACCAGCCCGCCCGCCTCGGTGATGGCGGCCTGCGGCGAGACGCTCGTCAGCACCACCACGTAGAGCGGGAAGAGCACGGCCAGCACGACGACGGCCACGACCACGCCCTTCGCCGCGCGGCCGAGCGGGGTCGGTTCCTCCTCCCACACCGGCCGGCGCCGGGCGCGAGCGGCGGGCCGCCCCGCCCTCGCGGCGACGCGGTCGACCGGCTTCTCCCACACCGCGCCGCTCACCGCTGGTACACCCCCGCCTGGCCGAACACGTGCGCGAGCTTGTTCGCGCCCACGATGAGCAGCAGCCCCACGACACCCTTGACCAGCCCGGCGGCGGCCGCGTACGACCAGTCGTTGTTGACCACGCCGGTGAAGTAGACGTACGTGTCGAGCACCTCCGCCGTGTCCGCGCCGACCGCGTCGCGTTGCAGCAGGAACTGCTCGAAGCCCACGCTCAGCGCGTCGCCGAGGCGCAGGATCAGCAGCAGGACGACCACCGGCACGAGCGCGGGCAGCGTCACGTGCCAGAGCCTGCGCCACCGCCCGGCCCCGTCGACCGCCGCCGCCTCGTACAGGCTCGAGTCCACGGTGGACAGCGCGGCGAGGAAGATGATCGTGCCCCAGCCCGCGTCCTTCCACACCGACTGCAGCGTGACGAGCCCGAGGAACAGGTCCGGGTCGTTCATGATGTCGAGCGGCTGCGCCCCCTGCGCGCGCAGGAACGTGTTGACCGCCCCGGTGCCGCCGAGCACCTGCTGGAAGAGCGTGATCACCAGCACCCACGAGAAGAAGTGCGGCAGGTAGACCACGCTCTGCACCAGCATCCGCAGCCGGGCGCTGAGCAGGCTGTGCAGCAGCAGCGCCAGCAGGACCGGCACCGGGAAGTAGAACACCAGCTGGAACAGCGTGATGGTGACGGTGTTGACGGCGGCCTGCCAGAACCCCGGGTCGGTGAGGATCCGCTCGAAGTTGTAGAGGCCGACGAACGGGCTGGCACCGATGCCGGTGTAGGGCGAGTAGCTCTGGAACGCGATCACGTTGCCCAGCAACGGCACGTAGTGGAACACCACGTACACCGCGATCGCGGGCGCCACCATCGCGAGCAGCGGCCAGTCGCGCCGCAGCCGGCGGGTCAGCGTCTCAGCGCCCCGCATCGGCCAGCACCTTCGTGTGGAACTCGCGGAGCCGGTCACCGCCCTCGCGCCGCCAGTCCTCGGCCAGCTTGCCGACCTCGGAGACCGGCGTGCGGCCGAACACGATGTCCATCGTCTTGTCCTGGAACTCCTGGGCGAGCTTGGAGTACTCCGCGGGCTCGTCGACCTTGAGGCCGAACTCGAGCGGCGTCGTGCGGTGCGAGAACGTGTCGGCGTACCAGGCGTGCTGGGCCTTCACGAAGTCCGGGTAGGCGGGGTTGGTGATGATCGGCGGCGGACCGGCGAAGAACCCGTACGTGAGGGTGATCTCCCTGCGCCCCAGGTCGGTCAGCGACGGTTCACCCCGGGAGTCACGGGTGCTGTGCGTGCCCTCGGTGCCGTAGTTGACGAGGTGGTACTCCTGCGTGCCGATCGGGCTCGCCGCGAAGTTCGTGATCCGCAGCAGCTCCTCGACCCGGTCCTTCGAGAGGTCCTTGCGGAACATCGTGATCATGCTGGTGGGCGTGGCCGCCGGATAGGACGGCTTGCCCCCGTCGTGGTGGAACAGCGGCATGGCGGCCATGCCGAACGACGGGTTCGACGGCCGTTGCGCGGCCAGCATCTCCTTCCACGCGCCGACGCCGTCCTGCATCACCAGCATCTGGCCGTTGGCGAAGAGGTCCTTGTGCTTGCTGGTGCCGGACAGGCCGCCGGAGACGTAGTCGGGGTGGGCGTAGCCGGCGGCGCACAGCGACCGGGTGAACTTCACGGCCTCGGTGTAAGCCTGGGTCTCGAGCTGGTTGACGACCTTGCCCGACGAGTCGCGGCTCCAGTCGCCCTGGCCGCCGAACATGCGCACCATCGCGCGGAAGACGTCCCCGAGCGCCCACCGGTTCGCGGCGGGGTCGGTGATCTTCTTGCACAGCTGCTCGAACTCCGCCGCCGACTTGGGCGGTGCGACGCCCAGCTGCTCGAAGAGGTCGCTGCGGTAGTAGATCGTCTCGGCGAAGAGCGAGCCGGGGAACGGCACCCCGTAGAGCCGCTTGTTGAACGCGCAGCCCAGCCAGTCGTCGGTGGAGATGTTCGCGAGCATCGGGTACTTGCGCACCTCGTCGCCCTTGAGCAGGTCGGTGAGGTCGGTGAACACCGTGCCGACGCCCTCGGTGAAGCGGGCGGGGATCGTGAACGACGGCATCACGACGATCTCGGGCACCTGCCGCGCCGCCATCATCGCGGACAGCTTCTGCCGGAAGTCGTTGCCGCTGACCTGCTCGAACTTGATCGTGGCGCCGAGCTTCGCGTTCACCGCGCCGTAGTAGGCGTTCTGCCCCAGGCCCGGTGGCACCGGCCAGAACGACGGCGTCATCGCGGTGACCTGGCCGCCGGAGCCGGGTGTGTCCCCGATCGCCTGGACGAGCTGCCCCGGGTACTTCAGGTAGGCCGCCGGGGAGCCGCCGACGCCCGCGAGGTCCGGTTTCGCGAACTCGAGCGGGACGTGGGCGGGCAGCACGCCCGCGAGCTCGGCACCGCCGAGCGCCGTTCCGGTGCGCGGGGCGGGCGGGGAGCCGCAGCCGCCGGCCGCCGTCGCGAGCACGCCCGCGCCGACCAGTCCCAGGAAACCTCTCCGGTCGATGCCTTTCTCACCGGACACGTCACTTCTCCTTCGCGCCAGAGATGGGGAGTTCCGCGCCGTCGCGCAGGAACAGCGGGATGCGGTCCAGCGGCGCGGCCACCCGCACCGTCCGGCCACCCGCGAACGTCTCGCCGGTCCACGCGTCCGTCCACCGAGGACCTTCGGGCAGCACGACGTCGCGCTCGCGCACCCCCGCGGCGCAGACCGGTGCCACCAGCAGGTCGGGACCGAGCAGGAACTGGTCCTCGACCGCCCACGCCGCCTCGTCGTCCGGGAAGTCGACGAAGAGCGGCCGCATCGGCGGGAGGCCGCGCTCGTGGGCGACGCGCATCTGGTCCATCAGGTACGGCCGCAACCGCTCGCGCAGCCACAGCAGCCCGCTGATCAGCTCGTAGGCCTCCGGCCCGTACGACCAGACCTCGTTGGGACCGCCGGTCATCAGCGGCCCGAGGCTCATGCCGGGCTCGCGGTAGCCGTGCAGGCGGAACAGCGGGCAGAACACGCCGTACTGGAACCAGCGCACGATCAGCTCGCGGTACTCGGGCGACTCGGGGTCGCCGCCGTGGAACCCGCCGATGTCCGTGGTCCACCACGGGATGCCGCTCAGCGCGACGTTGAGGCCGGCCCGGACCTGGCGGCCCAGCGCGTCGAACGTGGCGGGGATGTCGCCGGACCACAACGCGGCCCCGTAGCGCTGGCTGCCCGCCCACGCCGACCGGCAGAGGCTGATGATCTCCGTCTCGCCCTCGGCGCGCATGCCGTCCCAGAACGCCCGCGCGTTGTCCGCGGGATAGGCGTTGATCACCTCGAGGCCCGGTCCCGCGTGCGTCAGCAGGTTCTGCGGGGTGCCCGGCTTGAGCTCCGGCTCGCACGCGTCGAGCCACCAGACGCGGATGCCGTGCCGGAAGTAGTTCTCCCTGACCTGCTCCCAGACGAACGCGCGGGCGTCCGGGTTCGACGGGTCGTAGAACGACACCCCGACGTCCTCGGCGACGCCCTTGTCGGGCCAGTCGGCGTGCACCGGCGGTCCCTGCTCCGTCGCGAGGAACAGGCCCCGGTCGAGCATCGTCGCGTAGTGCTCGGACAGCGGGCTCACCGACGGCCACACCGAGACCATCAGCTTGACGCCCAGCTCGTCCAGCTCCCGCACGGCCGCGGCGGGGTCCGGCCACTCGGCCGGGTCGAACCGCCACTCCCCCAGGTGCGTCCAGTGGAAGAAGTCCGCGACGATCACCGACAGCGGCAGCCCGCGGCGGTGGTGCTCGCGCGCGACCTCCAGCAGCTCCTCCTGCGACCGGTAGCGCAGCTTGCTCTGCCAGAACCCGGCCGCCCACGCCGGCAGCAGCGGCGGGTGCCCGGTGACGCCGGCGTAGCGCTCCAGCACCTCGGCGGGCCGGCCGGCGGTGAACCAGTAGTCGATCTGCCGGGCGCTGTCGGAGACCCAGCGCGTGGCGGTGCGGCCGAGCTCGACCCTGCCGACCGCGGGCGTGTTCCACAGCAGCCCGTAGCCGCGGCTCGACACCAGCAGCGGGACGCTCACCTCGGCGTTGCGCTGCACCAGTTCGACGACGGCGCCCTTCTGGTCGAGCAGGCCGTGCTGGTGCTGGCCGAGGCCGAAGAACCGCTCCCCGTCGTAGGAGCGGAAGTTCTGCTCGACGCGGTGGTAGCCGTTGCCGGTGGCGGTGAACAGGCGCGGTCCCGGCCACCAGAAGTGGATCGGTTCCTCGGCGAGCAGCTCCTGCTGGGTGTCCTCGCGGACGAAGCGGACCACGCCGTCGCCCAGCTCGACCCGCAGGGCGCCGACGACGAGCACCGCGGAGTCCGCGCCGATCTTGCACTCGGCCCGGCTGGACGGGCGTTCCAGCAGCGCACCCCGGATGCCGTCGCGCACGACCGCCAGACCCGCCCGCACGCGGACGCTGTCCGGGCCCCACGCCTCGACTCGCAGCACCTGGTGCCCTTGGCGCCACTCCAGGCCCTGGGCGATCTCGCGGAACATGCCTCACCTCGTCTCTGTCGAAGCGTTTCGACGACCCGCGCGCCGGAGTCGCCGCGGACCGGTCAGCGGGGTGCCGTGCTCGCGCGGCTGACGAGCTTGGGGGCGAGCAGCGTCAGCGGTGGCGTCTGCAGGCCGTTGAGGCGCCCGACGAGGAGCTCCATGGCCTGCCGCCCCAGCTCCTCCGCGGGCAGCTGCACGGACGTCAGCTGGAGCTGCTCCGCGTACTCGTCCGGGCAGATGGCGACGACCGCGACGTCGTCGGGGACCTTGCGCCCCAGGGCGCGCAGGCCCGCCGTGACCCAGCCGAGCGTCGCCTCGTTGTGCACGACCAGCGCGGTCATCGCGGGTTGCGCGCGCAGCATGGCGCGCAACGACGTCAGCACCGACTCGTAGTCGTCCTCGGCGGGCAGCGCGGTCGAGGCGATGCCGCGGCGCATGGCCGCCGCGCCGAACCCCGCCATCGTGCGCTGCGCGTACCCGGTGTTGCGCTGGTAGACCACGCTCGGGGCGCCGAGGAAGCCGACGTGGCGGTGGCCGAGGTCGGCGAGGTGGTCGACGCACCGTGCGCCCGCCGCCTCGAAGTCGAGGTCGACGCAGATCAGCCCCTTGACCGCGGCCGGGCGTCCGATGAGGACGGACGGCTGGGCCATCTGGCGCAGCAGCGGGACCCGGTCGTCGTCGAGCTCCACGTCCATCACCAGGAACCCGTCGGCCTGGGCGCTGCCGGCGACCCGCCGCAACCCCTCCGCGCCCTGGTCGGCCGTCACCAGCAGGACGTCCATGTCGTGGCGGCGGGCCGTGGTGACCACCGCGGTCACGAACCGCATCAGCACGGGCAGGTGCACGCCGGGCCGCAGCGGCAGCACCAGCGCCACGACGTTCGCCCTGCTGCTCGCGAGCGCCCGCGCCCCGGCGTGCGGGTGGTAGCCGAGCAGCCGGATGCTCTCCCTGACCTTGGACCGGGTCTGCGGCGAGATCGACCGCTTGCCGGTCAGCACGTAGGAGACGGTGCTGGGCGCGACTCCGGCGTGCCTCGCCACGTCCGCGATGGTGACCACACCGGCACCTCCGGGTTCACGTCCGACCGATCTCGACCGAGGCGAGCCGGGTTCCGGGCGAGCCGAACACGACGACGACGTCGTGCACCCCGGGGTTCCAGGTCACCGGTACGCGGATGTCGCGCCACTCGTACGGGTCGCCGGCGGGCACGGTGACCGTGCACCGCACCTCGCCGCCGGTTCTCAGGACCAGCTCGCCGCCCGCTCCGGCGACCCGCGCCGTGCAGTGGGTGGCGCGCTCGTCGACCAGCACGTCGCCGAGCAGGATCCAGCCGCCCGCCTCGGTGCTCTCGACGACGGTGCCGCGTTCCCGGGTCTCGTCGGCGAGGACCACCCCGGCGCAGTCGTCGAAGAGCTCGGCGCGCAGGTGCTCGCCGCGCAGGCCGGTCTCCTCGCCGATCACGCGGATCTCGGTGCGGGCCCGCGTCCACGGCCCGATCCACAGGTCGTGCGCGGAGGTCTCGACCACCGGCTGGTCGCTCACGACGTCCCAGTGCCAGAAGAGCCCGCCGTTCAACGGGAACCGCACCACGCGGCTCTCCCCCGGCGCGAGGTGCACGCGGTCGAACGCGATCAGCTTCCGCGACGGCTGCGGGACGCGCGACTCCCGCTGGCTGTCGTAGAGCTGCACGACCTCGGCGCCCGGCCGGTCACCGGAGTTGGTGACCTCGACCGAGACCTCGAACCGCTCGCCCTGCCGCACGGTGGCCGCGGAGGAGACCAGGGGGCCGTAGGAGAACCGGGTGTAGCTCAGCCCGTGACCGAACTCGTAGAGCGGGTCGCCCTCGAAGTGGAGGTAGGTCGACCGCGCCCCGAGGACGTCGTAGTCGAGCAGGTCCGGGAGCTGGCCGGTGCCGCGGTACCAGGTCTGGGTGAGCCGCCCGGACGGCGACACCGCACCGAACAGCACCTCGGCGAGCGCGCGCCCGAGCTCTTGGCCGCCGTGCGAGGACCACAGGATCGAGGGGACGTGCTCGTCCTCCTCCACCAGCGCGTACGGGTAGCTGCTGACGACGACCAGCACGGTGCGCGGGTTGGCCCGCCGCACCGCGCGGACCAGCTCGGTCTGCGCGGACGGCAGGTCCAGGGTCGTGCGGTCCTGGGTCTCGCGGCCGTTGATGTGCGGGTCGTTGCCCACCACGACGACCGCGACGTCGGCGGCCCCGGCGAGTGCCACGGCCTCCGCGACGCCGGTCCGTTCGACCCGCCACCGCGTGGCGTCGGCCGCGTCGTCGACGAACCGGCCGAGGGCGAGGTAGCGGCCGAGCACGGTGTTGCGCAGCAGGCAGGTGCCGTCGTCGAGGTGCGTCAGCTCGAACAGCTCGCGGACCTCCCAGCCGCCGGGCATCGTGCGTTCGGCGACCACGGCGCCGTCCGGTGACGAAGCCAGGTAGCGGCCGGTGCGCGGGTCCCGCAGCGTCACGACGCCCCCGCCCCACTCGGCCAGGTCGTACCCGCGCTCGTCCCCCACCGCCGCGATCCGGTCGAGGCCCTCGGCGAACGTCGTCTCTCCACTGTGGAGGGACGTGATGCCGTCGAGCGGCGTGACGGAGTAGGGCAAGGTGCCGCTGTACCAGTCCTCGAACAGGACGGACGCGTGCGCGCCGATGACGGCGATCCTCCCGCCCTGCGCGAGCGGCAGCAGGGCGTCGTTCTTGAGCAGCACGATCGACTGCCTGGCCGCCTCCAGCGCCAGCGCGCGGTGCTCGGGGGCGTCGACCACGTCCTCGGTGATGGCGGCGAACGGGTTCCCCTCCGGCGGGTCGAACTCGCCGAGCCGCACCCGCAGCGCCAGCAGCCGGCCGGCCGCGCGGTCCACGTCGTCCTCGGTGATCAGCCCGCGGGCCAGCGCCTCGGCGAGGTGGCCGGTGGTGACCGACGGGTCGGCGTCGTGGTCGGTGAAGCTGTCGAGGCCCGCCCGGAGCAGCGCGGCGTGCGCCGTCACGTCGTCGGGGTGGTAGGCCTGCTCGCCGGCGACGTTCGACGGTGCCCAGGCGTCGCTGACCACCGCGACGTCGCCCCAGCGCCGCAGGTGGTCCTCGATCTGCGGCGCGAGGTGCGCCGGGCGGCCGTTGACGAGGTTGTACGACGGCATGACCGCCACTGCGGCACCCGCCTCGACCGGCCCGCGGAAGCACGGCAGCTCGTACTCGTGCAGCACGCGGGCCCGCAGCGACGACGACGTGGTGCACCTGTCGGTCTCGTTGTTGTAGCCCAGGAAGTGCTTCAGCGTCGGCGCGGTCTTGAGGTACACCGGGTGGTCGCCGCGCAGGCCGCGCGCGTACGCGGTGCCCATCACCGACGTGAGCAGCGGGTCCTCGGAGTAGCCCTCCTCGTTGCGGCCCCAGCGCGGGTCGCGCAGCGGGTTCACCACCGGCGCCCAGACGTTGAGGCCGTGCGCCACCGGGTCCTTGTGGTGCAGGCCGCGCACCTCGGTGCCCGTCGCGTCGCCGACCGCCCGCACGAGCTCCGGGTTCCACGTGCTCGCGAGGCCGATGGCCTGCGGGAACACCGTCGCGCGCCCCAGCCACGCGACACCGTGCAGCGCCTCGGTGCCGGTGCGGAAGGCCGCAATGCCGAGCCGGGGCACCGGCGGCTGCCACTGGTGCAGCAAGCCGATCTTCTCGGCGGTGGTGAGCCTCGCGAGCAGGTCCGCCACGCGCTGCGCCGGTGGTAGGTCGCGGTCGCGGAAAGGCGGTTCTTCCATGCTGGAGGCACGCCCTTCCCGTCGTCGAGACGCAGTCGAATCGCTTCGACCGGACCTCCCGAACGTGGCACGGTCCGCGACGGGCCGTCAAGGCGTGCGAACGGCGTTTCGACGTGTTCGACGGACTTTCTGTCGAACGGCCCGCCGATTCGACGCTTCGCTGCGGAAAGCGCTTACCTCGTTACCGCACAACGCATCTGGCTCTTGCGCCGAGCGGTGCGAAGGGTCATCGTAGCCGCCGTGGATCTGCGACGAGGCGCTGTGCTCACGCTGGTGGTCCTGGCGCTGGCCGCCGGAGCGCCACCCGCGTCCGCGCACGGCAGGCCGGGCGAACGCCTCGACCGCGGGCTCGTGGCGGTCACCGCGGCCGGCGGCGTGCACCTGAGCTGGCGGCTGCTCGGCCACGAGGCCACCGGCGTCACCGCGACGGGCCAGGCCGGACCGGACTTCGCGGTGTACCGCAACGGAAAGCGCGTCGCGACCGTTCGCGACAGCACGACCTGGGCCGATCCGGCACCGGTCGCGGGCGCGCGGTACCAGGTCGCCCCGGTCGTGCGGGGGCTGGTGCTGGGCCGCAGCAGGCCGGTGGCGGCGTGGGACTCGTCGTTCCACGACCTGCCGCTGCGCAAGCCGGCGGACGGCGTGACGCCCGCCGGGGAGGCCTACTCCTACTCCGCCAACGACGTCAGCGTCGGCGACGTGGACGGCGACGGGCAGTTCGAGTACGTCGTGAAGTGGGATCCCAGCAACTCCAAGGACGTCTCGCAGTCCGGCTACACCGGCCCGGTCTTCCTCGACACCTACCGGTTCGACGGCACGTTCCTGCACCGGATCTCGCTCGGCGTCAACATCAGGGCGGGCGCGCACTACACCCAGTTCCTGGTCCACGACTTCGACGGCGACGGCCGCGCGGAGCTGATGACGAAGACCGCGCCGGGCACCCGGGACGGCCGCGGCCGGTACGTCACGATGCCGCGCGAGGACGTGCGGGCGGGCTACGCGCACACCGACGACCACCGCCTCTCCCCCGACGGCTACCGCGCGCACCTGGTCGAGGTGTTCCGCGGCTGGCACGCGCACCCCGAGGTGGTGGCGGGGCACTGGCCCGCGACGCTGGAGCAGGCGTTCGGGATCGAGCCGCGGTACGCCTACCCGTTGTCCGGCCAGGACGCCACCGCGCTGGCCGACCACTTCCTCGACGTCTACGCGCCGAGCCGCAGCGCCGGCAACAGGTTGCGCGCGTTCGCCGGGTTCGTCGTCGACGGCCCCGAGTACCTGACGGTGTTCGACGGCGCCACGGGCCGGGAGCTGCAGACCGTCCGCTACGAGCCGGGCCGCCACGACGACGGGCTGATGTGGGGCGACTACGCGATGTCCCGCATCGAGCCGGGCAACCGGGTGGACCGGTTCCTGTCCGGTGTCGCGTACCTGGACGGCGTCCGGCCGTCCGCGGTCTTCGCCCGCGGCTACTACACCCGCTCGGCCGTCGCCGCCTACGACTGGGACGGCAGGCGGCTCACGAAGCGCTGGCTCGCCGACAGCGGCTGGGTGCCGATGACCAACCCGTTCCGCGACAGCCCGCACGGCCGGGACGGCACGAACCCGGGTCACGCCGGGCTCACCACGCAAGGTGCGCACTCCCTGAGCGTCGCCGACGTCGACCACGACGGCCGGCAGGAGATCGTGTACGGCGGCGCGACCCTCGACGACGACGGCGCGCTGCTCTACAGCTCGACCGGCGTCCTGCCACCGGGCAGCGCGGAGCCCGGCGCCGCGGTCCGGGTCGGTCACGGTGATGCCCTGCACGTCACCGACATCGACCCGGACCGCCCCGGCCTCGAGATCTTCATGGTCCACGAGGGTGCCCGCAGCGCGCCTTACGGCTACGCGCTGCGCGATGCCGCCACCGGCGCGACGATCTACGGCGCCTACTCCGGCACGGACACCGGCCGCGGCATGGTCGGCGACGTCCGCCCGGATGTGCGCGGCCTCGAGACGTGGTCGTCCATGCCGGGCGGGTCGGACTCCGGCGGCCTGTGGAGCGCGGACGGGCGGCGGCTCGACACCCGGTCCCCCGGGACCAACATGAGCATCCGGTGGGCGGGCGACCTGACCACGCAGATCGTGAACGGCGCCCAGGACGTGACGCCGACGATCGACGACTGGCGGCGCGGCACGCTGCTGACGGCGACCGGCACGCGGACCAACAACGGCACCAAGGGAACCCCGTCGCTCGTGGCCGACGTCTTCGGCGACTGGCGCGAGGAGCTGGTGGTGCGCACGCAGGACAGCACGGCGTTGCGCTTCCACCTCAGCACCGAGCCGACGAACCACAAGATCTGCACGCTGATGGCCGACCGCCAGTACCGCGTCGAGGTCGCGCGCCAGCAGACCGCGTACAACCAGCCGTCCCACCCGGGCTTCCACCTCGCGTCCGACACCGACTTCTCGCGCGTTCCCCTCCCCCGCCGCTGACGGGTACGTTCGCCTGACCAGCTTGGGAGGAGACTCGTGCCCGCAGTCGACATGCCGGAAGAAGACCTGGTCCTGCACCGCGTGACCACGCCGGAGCCGCCGGACCTCGACGAGTGGTGGGCGGGCCAGCTCGCGGCGGCCTCGGCCGCGGCGACCCCGGTCGCGCTCACCCCGCACGAGCCCACCCTGTACGAACCGCTGCAGGTCTACGACGTGGAGTTTTCCGGCGCGCACGGCCACCGCGTCCGCGGCTGGTACCTCCGCCCGCCCGGTGACGAGCCGCTGCCGGTGGTCGTCACCTACATCGGCTACGGCGGCGGGCGCGGCGTGCCCGCCCAGCACACGCTGCTGCCGAGCCTGGGCTTCGCGAACTTCGTGATGGACAGCCGGGGCCAGGGCGGCCGCTGGTCGATCGGCGCCACGGGCGACGCGGGCGCGGGCACCGGGCCCGAGCACCCCGGCGTGATGACGAAGGGCATCTCCCACCGCGACGACTACTACTACACCCGCCTGTTCCTCGACGCCGCCCGCGCGGTCGAGGTCGTGGCCGAGCTGCCGGGCGCCGACCCCGCCCGCATCGCCGTGACCGGGGGCAGCCAGGGCGGCGCGCTCGCCCTCGCCGCCGCGGCGCTGCGTCCCGACCACGTGAAGGTGTGCCACTCGGACGTGCCGTTCCTCTGCGACCTGTGGCGCGCGATCCGCATCGGCGCCGTGCCGCCGTACACGGAGATCAGCGACTTCCTGGCGCAGCACGACTCGCTGGTGCCGGTCGTGCTGGCGACGCTGCAGTACGTCGACTGCGCGCTGCTGGCGCGGCGGATCACCGCGCCGACGTTGTTCAGCGTGGGGCTGATGGACGAGACGTGCCCACCGTCCACCGTGTACGCGGCGTACCACGAGGTCAGCGCGCCCAAGCAGATCACGGTGTCGCCGTTCGGCAAGCACACCACGCCGACCAGCCACCTGGAGACGCAGCTGCGGCACCTGCGCGTGCACCTGTGAGCGGAGGTGGGGCGGCCACGTCGCACGACGCGACCGCCCCACCTCCCACCGGCCGGGCATCGCCGTCCGCGCACCGGCCGCGACCCGGCCGGCACGCCGCGCCAACGGTTCGGCGGACCCGCCCGGCACCGTTCGCCCACGCCGAGCGGGGGCGGGCGCACCTCGCGACGCGCCCGCCCCCTGCTCACTGCGGCGAGGCGAAGCTCGCGTGCGGCGGCTGGTTGTACGCGGTGTTCTGCCAGGCCACCGCCAGCCGGTACTGCCGGTCCTCCAGCAACGACACCCGCCGGATGGTCGTCGTCTCGGTCGTCGAGTAGATCCGCAGCGCCCGGTTGTCGGACGTGCGCCAGACGACCTCCTCGCGCCAGTCGCCGAAGATGTCCGCGGACAGCGCCGGTGTCGACTTGGTGCCGTTGTTCGACGCCACGCCGGAGCCGGTGAGCAGGCGCGTGTCGGCGTCGGGGCCGTACTTGTCGATGGTGGTGCCGTTCAGCAGCTCACGCTGGGCGTCGCCGTCCCACCAGATCACGAAGTTCGCCGACCCCGGCTTGCGCGCGGCGACCTGGGCGCCCGTGGTGGCGCTGCGCAGCCCGCCGACCGAGTTCGACCACGCCTCGGCGCCCGCGTTGCCCGCCCAGATGTCGGCGGCGACGGCGCGGCCGTTGTCGCAGCCGCACGCCGGCGCGCTCCAGATGATCTGACCGGTGCGCGCGTCGCCCATCCAGTGCGCCGGGTCGGTGCCCGACTCGGACGGCTTGAACACCTCGAGACCGGGCCGGGACGGGATGAAGTCGCCCACGTGCAGCGCGTCGCCGTGGCGGGTGCCGTTCTGCCACAGGCCGCGGCCGTTGTCGTCGATCGCCATCGAGCCGTAGATGATCTCGTCACGGCCGTCGGCGTCCACGTCGGCGACGGACAGCTGGTGGTTGCCCTTGCCCTCCCAGGCGGAGCGGTTCGACTGCGTCGCCGAGTCGAACGTCCAGCGCTGCGTGAGCTGGCCGTTGCGGAAGTCCCACGCCACGACGACGCTGCGGGTGTAGTAGCCGCGCGCCATCACGATGCTGGGCCGTGCGCCGTCGAGGTAGGCGGTGCCGGCCAGGAACCGGTCGACCCGGTTGCCGTAGCTGTCGCCCCACGACGACACGGTTCCGCGCGGTGGCAGGTAGTTCTCCGTGTCGAGCACCGCGCCGTCGGTGCCGCGGAACACCGTCAGGAACTCCGGCCCGGACAGCACGTACCCGTCGCCGTTGCGGTAGTCGGCGGAGGCGTTGCCGATCACCTGGCCCGTGCCCGACCGCGTCCCGTCCGCCGTCTTCACGGCGACCTCCGCCCGGCCGTCCCCGTCGTAGTCGAACACCTGGAACTGCGTGTAGTGCGCACCGGCGCGGATGTTGCGGCCGAGGTCGATGCGCCACAACCGGGTGCCGTTGAGCTTGTACGCGTCGAGGTAGACGTTGCCCGTGACGCCCGCCTGCGAGTTGTCCTTGGCGTTCTCCGGGTCCCACTTGAGCACGAGCTCCTGCTCGCCGTCGCCGTCCAGGTCGCCGATCGAGGTGTCGTTGGCGACGTACCCGGACGCCGGGATCTGGATCGGGACGTCCCTGCTCGTCGCGAGCGTGCCGACCTCGGGTGTGGCCGCCGCCGACACACCCCCGGCCGGACGCACGGAGTACGACGCGGTCGTCGAGGCGCCCGCGTCGAGGTAGCTCGTCGCCGTCGTCACGGGAGCCTTGTTCACCCGCACGCCGTCGCGGTACACGTCGAACCCCTGCGCCGCCGGGTCGGACGAGAGCAGCCGCCAGGACACGAAGTTGCCGTCGCCGCGCACGGAGCGGATGCTCACCAGCCCGCGGTCCGCGCCGGCCTGTGCGAACGCGGGTGCGGGTGCGCCCGCCGCGGTCAGCGCCACCGCGAGCAGCAGCACCGGAAGTCGCCTCATGTCACCCTCCCGAGACCGAGTAGCCGTTGGTGGTGAAGGTCTTGCCGCCGCTCGACGACGTGATCTCGTAGCCGAACTGGACCTCGCCGAGCGTCACGTCGCCCCACCAGCCGCGGGTGCGGATCCAGGTCAGGACCGCCTTCACGTCGACGGTGCCGGAACTCGCGTTGGAGGACCGCACGAACGAGAACACCGCGTTGTGGCCGTTGGAACCGCGGTACACGTCCCACGTGTGACCGCCCACGGACGCCCTCACCTGGAACGTCCCCAACGGCCCGACGGGACCGGTTTTGGTCATCCACAACATGACCTCGAACGCGTTGTTGTCTGCCCAGATGTCATAAGCCGTCGCGTAGGCGCCCGAACCGGGCACGCTGACGTTGTAGCTGCTCGTCAGCGAGCCGATCGCGCTGAGCCGTTTGTTCACCGCCTTCGCGACGTGCGGGTACGACTTCACGCCACCGGTGTCCGGGTGGCCGGCCCAGACGTTCCAGCGGTGGTAGGCGTCGGCCGAGATCGTCTGGGCGCCGTGGCCGTCGCCCCAGACGTTGTTGCGGACGGTGTAGCCGCCGTTGTTCCAGGTGCCCCACCGGTCCGAGGACGACCAGGCCGCCGCCGACGCGGCCGGTGGGCTCAGCGAGAACGCCAGCGCCACGGCCACCGCCGCCGTCAGCGCTCGCTCGATCCGTTTCATGGGACTTGCCCTTCCTCGCTCCGGGAGAACCGCAGAATTGAAACGTTTCACTGCCGCGGAACATTAGCGTCGAACAAGTCGAACAAAGCGCCATCAATTTTTTCGACGCGAATCGACGGTCGGAGAATTCACTCGCTAAGGTTGTTGTCACGACTCGGGCGGGGAGGCCGGTTGATCACCATCAAGGACGTCGCCAAGCACGCGGGCGTGTCCGTGAGCACGGTCTCGTACGTCCTGAGCGGCAAGAGACCGATCTCGCGCGCCACGTCGCACCGCGTCCGCCGCAGCATCCGGGAACTCGGGTTCCACCCCCACGCCGGAGCGCGGGCGCTCGCGAGCAGCCGCACCCACGTGCTGGCGCTCGTCGTTCCACTGAGGACGGACCTCAACCTGCCGGTGATCATGCAGTTCGTGTCGTCGATCGTCACGACGGCCCGCGCGCACGACTACGACGTCCTGTTGCTCACCAAGGAGTCCGGCGCCGACGAGGTGCACCGGGTGATCGCCTCGTCCCGTGCCGACGCGGTCCTGGTGATGGACGTCGAGGCGCACGACCCCCGCGTTCCCGCGCTGCGCGAGCTCGAGGTGCCGGTCGTGCTGATCGGCGTGCCCACGCGGGCGGACGGGCTCGACTGCGTCGACCTCGACTTCACCGCGAGCGGCGCGCGGATGGTGGCGCACCTCGCCGGCCTGGGGCACCGGTCGATCGGCCTGATCGGCTCACCGCCCGCCGTCTACGAGCGCGGAACCGGTTATGCGACGCGGTTCCTGGCCGGGTTCACGGAGTCGGCGCGCGACCGCGGCGTGACGACGCACGTGCACCCGTGCGCGCCGTCCTACCCCGCCCTCAGCGAGTGCCTCTACGACCTGCTGCGGCCGGACCGGGCCGTCACGGGGCTCGTCGTGCACAACGAGGCGGTGCTCGGCGACGTGGTGCTGGAGCTGCGCCGCCGCGGCCGCCGGGTGCCCGAGGACGTCTCGGTGATCGCGCTGTGCCCCGACGCCGTGGCGGCCGCCCAGCCGGTGCCGCTCACGTCGATCTCCATCCCCGCCGAGGAGGTCGGCGCGATCGCGGTGCAGACCCTGGTGCGCGGGCTCGCGGGCGAGCGGGCGCACGAGGTCCGGCTGCTCGCCCCGCAGCTCACCGACCGGGGCAGCACGGCTTCCCGCCGGTAGGGCGCCGGATCCGCGGGCTCGCCGGACGACGGCGGGCCCGTCCGTGCCGCGTCCGGGTGTTGCGCAAAATCGCCGCACAACGCACCCTGGAGACCGAAAACGATTTCGACAGTGCGCCATTTGCCGGAGAAGTTGTCGAATACGCAGTCGAATGTCGTTCGAAAGGATTTCGATGGGCAGGCGACGGTCAGAAGCGGTGACGCTCGGGGACGTGGCCCGGCTGGCGGGCGTCTCCATCGCCACCGCGTCCAAGGCGGTCAACGACCGGGGTGAGGTGGCGTCGGCGACCCGCGCCCGCGTGCTCAGAGCCGCGGCCGAGCTGTCGTTCCAGCCGAACGTGCTCGCCCAGGGCCTGGTCGCGGGACGCACGCGCGCGATCGGCCTGCTGACCGACGAGCTGGACGGCCGGTTCGCCATGCCGATCCTGCTGGGCGCCGAGAGCGCCCTGTCGGACCAGGAGATGTCGGTCCTGCTGTGCGACACCCGCGGCGACGCCATCCGCCGCAACCACCACGTCCGCACCCTGCTGGCCCGCCAGGTCGACGGCTTCATCGTGGTCGGCGACAGCAACGACGTGCGGGCCTCGCTGACCGCCGACCTGCCGGTCCCGGCGGTCTACGTCCACTGCCGCTCCACCAGCCCCGCCGACCTGAGCATCGTCTGCGACGACGAGGGCGGCGCCCGCCTGGCCGTGGAACACCTGATCGCGTTGCGGCGCCGGCACATCGCCCACATCACCGGCCCGCAGTCCTACCGGGCGGCCCGCGACCGCGCCGCCGCCGTGCACACCGTCCTCGCCGAGCACGACCTGCGGCTGGCGGGCGAGGTGCTGCACGGCGAGTGGTCGCAGCGCTGGGGCCGCCACGCCGCCCGCCTGCTGATCGCCACCGCCCCGGAGACCGACGCCGTCTTCTGCGGCAACGACCAGATCGCGAGCGGCGTGGTGCAGGCGCTGACCGCGCTGGGCCGGCGCGTCCCGGACGACGTCGCGATCGTGGGCCACGACAACTGGGAGATCTTCGCCGCCGACTGCTCCCCGCCGCTCACCACGGTGGACCTCAACCTCCAGCAGCTCGGGACCACGGCGGTGGCGCACCTGTTCTCGGCACTGGGCGGGGCGCCGTCGTCGGGGGTGCTGCGGCAGCCGTGCCGGTTGGTGGTGCGGGAGTCCACGGCGTGAGGCGGCTCGGCCGAGCCGGAAGTCCGCCACCCTGATCGGCGAGGGCGCCGTCCCGCTCGACACCTCCTGGTACTGCACCGACAGCGCCCCGGCGACGCCACCGGAGTGCTCGGCCCGCGCGAGCACCGGGAGGACGCCGGCCGGCAGGATCCGCGTCAGTGCACCGGCTTCCCGTCGCCGGGGTCGTGGGTGTCCAGCCGGCCGCACATGCCGAAGCGGTGCGGCCCACCGGCGTCGAGCACGTGCACGCCCGCGTCGGCCAGGTGCCCGAGGTCGCCCGAGCGCAACCGGTCGAGGTGCTCGCCGGTCAGCTCCGCCGCCGCCAGGGCGCCGGTCCGCCAGCGCTCCTCCCAGCCGTCCAGCAGCCGCTGCTTCAGCGCCGCCGCGGCGGCGTAGAACTCCTGCACCGCGCCGTTGCGCCGCAGTTCCAGGAACCCGGTCAGGGCGAGGTCGCGCCGGCGCCGGACGGCCTCCTCGTCCCCGCCCGCGGCGGCCTGCTCGTACCGTTCGGGAGAAGCCAGCACGTCGGCCGGGAACGTGAACACCGCGTCCCCCGCCTCCGGCAGGCCGCTGTTCTGCATCACCACGAGGATGCGCAGGTCGCCGTCGTTCACCAGCCGGTGGATCGTGCCGGGCGTGAACCACACGACCGACCCCTCGCGCAGCGGCGTGGTGGCGAACCCGCCGGACGTCAGCGTCTGCACGCTGCCGGTGCCGCCGACCACGTAGTAGCACTCCGAGCAGACGAGGTGCACGTGCGGCGAGCCCCCGCACAGCCCGTCGACCGTCGGCCAGTCGTACACCCGCAGCCCGGAGATGCCGATCCCGCCGGGAAACGGCGTCACCACGGGTTCGCCTCCACATAGGACTCCAGGCGGTCGCGGTCCCAGGCCCCGCAGCCGACGACCACCCGGTACCGCAGGGTCAGCGCGGCCCCCGGCGCCAGCGGGACGGTCTCGTGGAACGCGAACGACGGGTTGACCGCCGCGAACGGGCCGCTGCGCACGAACCAGTGCGTGGTCCCGTTCGACGGGTGGTCCAGGAACAGCACCGTGGACGAGCGGTCCACCTCGTCGTGGTGGCCGACGAACGCGAGCCACGGCCCGGTCTTGCCCATCATGTCCTCGCCACCGCCCCCGTCGGCCGCGATCACCTCGCCGCCGGTGAACGACCGCGGCCCGCGCCAGAAGAACCCGGTGTAGCCGGCGAGCTCACGGCCGTTGGTGGTGGGACTCCCGAGCTCCAGCGGCGTGGGGCGCACGTTCGTCAGGGACGTGGAGAACTCCAGCGTCCACGAGTCCTCGAAGACGTCCCGCACGACGAACGACCGCGCCTCCCGCACCCAGTTCTCGCCCGCCTCGGTGAACCAGGACAGCTGCTCGGTGAAGCCGCCGGGAACGACGCCGAACGAGTCGTGCCGCATGCTGCCGACGTTGGGCAGCACCACGTAGCCCTGGTCGCGGACGTAGGTGACGCCGCCCCAGAAGTTCTCGCCCGACACGTCGGTCGCGGTCATCTGCAGGCCCTTGTGCCACCGGTGGTCGTGCGGCCGGAACGCCGTCACCACGTCGCCCGCGAGCGTCCGCACGGGGTGCAGGTACGGCTTGGGCCCCTCGAACGCCGGTGTCGACGGCCGGTGCACGTACTCGAAGATCTCGACGTCGCCCACCGACACGGCGAGCACCGAGTCGTCCTGGCGCGAGATCACCGGGCGTTCGCCCACGGGGCACCAATCCCTTCCATCGACGCGTAGAACGGGCTGTCCGGGCCGATCTCCCCCGCCTCGACCACGGCACCGGTGAACGCGGAGGCGTAGAGCGCCGCGATGAACTCCATGGTCGTGCGGGTGTCCTCGAGGGTCACCGGGGGCTTCTCGCCGCTGTCGAGGGCGTCGAGGAAGGCCGCCACCTGGCAGCGGTGGCCGCTGACGACCCCGGACGGCTGCTCCTGCCGCCACCGCGCGGCCACGTCGTCCTGACCGGGCGCGGGCGTCACCACCCAGTGCGCGTCGGTGTAGCCGTAGAGGTGCTCGACCTCGACCGTGGCGCGTTCGAAGTCGAACCTCAGCTCCGAGGTCTCGCGCGGCGAGAGCAGGGAGTTCACCACCGACGCGACCGTGCCGCCGGCGAAGGTCACCAGCGCCATCGAGACGTCCTCGGTCTGCACGTCGCGCGCCTGCCTGGCCGCGAGCGCCCGGATCTCCCGCCACGGCCCCAGCACCGAGAGCAGCAGGTCGAACTGGTGGATGCCGTGGCCCATCGTCGGGCCGCCGCCCTCGCTCTGCCACGTGCCGCGCCACGGCACCTCGAAGTAGGCGTCGCCGCGGTACCAGAGCGTGTCGCACTTCGCCACGAACGACCGGCCGAGCACGCCCTCCGCGACCAGCCGCCGCAACCGCACCGCCGCCGGGCCGAACCGGTGCTGGAACACCGTCGCGACCGACGCCGAGGACGCGCGTTCGGCCGCGATCAGCACGTCGACCTCGCCCAGCGACAAGGCCGGCGGCTTCTCCACCAGCACGTGCACATCGGCGGCCAGGCACTCCAGCGCCAGCGGCACGTGATGGCGCGGTGGGGTGCACACGTGCACCACGTCGAGCGACTCCGCCGCCAGCATCTCGGACAGGCCGGGGTAGGTCCGCGGCACGCCCTGCTCCGCGGCGAACGCGGCGGCCCGGCCGGCGTCCACGTCCGCCACGGCGACGAGCTCGATCCGCTCCCCCGCCGCCCGCAGCGCCTCCGCGTGGGCGGCGGCGATCGCACCGGTGCCGGCGATGGCGGCCCGCCTCACTTCGCCGCATCCACTTCGGACTGGACTTCCTCGATGAACGACGCGGCGGCCTGGTCCGGTGTGGTCCGGCCGAACAGCACGTCCTCGGTGTGCCGCTTGAGGATCGTGTCGAGCGTGCTGGCTCCGTTCGGCGTGATCCGCGGCGGGTCGCTGACCGGCACGGTGTCGAGGTACTCCTTGGCGGCCTTGTCGGTCTCCTTGAGCTGCCCGGCGATGGCCTCGCGGATCTTCTGGTTGGCGGGCACGCCGCGTTCGGTCAGCAGGATCTTCGCCGCCTCCTCGTCGTTGGCGAGGAAGCTCACGAACGCCGTGGCCTCGGCCGGGTACTTCGACCGCGCGGACACCGACCAGAACATCGACGGCTTGTAGTAGGCGCCGGGCGCCTTGCCCTGCGTCTCACCCGGCATCCGCAGCAGCTTGAGCTTCGCGCCGCTGGCCGCGGTCAGGGCGGTGAGCTGGGTGTTCCACCACAGGCCGAACGCCGCCGTGTTCGTCGCCGTGGCCGACTGGTTGAGTCCCGCGGAGGCCTTCTCGATCGTCGCGGACGGCGACATCGAGGCGCCGGACTTCGACAGGTCGAGGATGTACTGCCAGTAGTCGCGGGCGATCTCCTGCGGAAGCACGACCTTGGCGTCGGCGTCGAACATCGCCTTGCCCTGCTGCCGGGCGCGGATGCTCAGGCCCGCCGCATCGTTGATGCCCGGCGACTGCATGCCGAACACCTGCCCGCCACCGGCCTTCGACACCTGGTCGGCGATGGTCTTCAGGTCGTCCCACGACCACTTCGTGTCGTCGGGCACGGGAATGTTGTACTTCGCCAGCAGGTCGAGGTTGACCATGATCGAGTACATGCCCAGGCCGACCGGCAGCCCGTACCGCTTGTCGCCGATCGTGCCGGTGGCGAGCGCCTTGTCGTCGAAGTTCGTGGTGTCGAGGTGCTTCTTGGCCTCGTTGAGGTCGAGCAGCGCGCCGCGTTCGGCGTAGGAGGCGATGTAGAGCTCGTCCATCTGCATGATGTCCGGCGCGTCGTTGGCCGCCATCGTGGTGGCGAGGCTGTCCCAGTAGCCGTTCCACTCCTTGAACTCGCCCTTGATGGTGATGTTCGGGTGCTTCTGCTGGAACAGGTCGATGACCTTCTGGGTCCGCTTGTGGCGGTCGTCCGCGCCCCACCACGTGAACCGCAGCGTCACCTTCTCCGTCGTCAGGTCCCCGCCCGCGTCGGAGGACGACCCGCAGGCGGCGAGCAGGGACGCGGACAGCGACAGCAGGACCGCCCACGCGGTACCGCGGCGAACACCTCTGAGCATGAGCTTCCCTTTCGGCTACTTGCCCCCGGTCGTGGCGATCCCCTTGACGAGGTACCGCTGACCGACGAGGAACGCGAGGAAGATCGGGACGAGCGACACGACGCTCATCGCGAACTGCGAGCCCCACGACGTGGCCACCGTCGAGTCGACGAAGGAGCGCAGGGCGACGGGCACCGTGTACATGTCCGGGTCCGTCAGGTAGATCAGCTGACCGAAGAAGTCGTTCCAGGTCCAGATGAACGTGAAGATGGTCGTGGTGGCGAGCGCCGGCGTCATCAGCGGCAGGACGATCCGCAGGAAGATGCGCGGGTGGCCGCAGCCGTCGATGCGCGCCGCCTCGTCGAGCTCGCGCGGCAGGCCGCGGATGAACTGGACCATGAGGAAGACGAAGAACGCGTCGGTGGCGAGGACCTTCGGCACGATCAGCGGCAGGAACGTGTTGACCCAGCCGATGTTCGAGAACAGCACGTACTGCGGCACGATGATCACGTGGATCGGCAGCATGATCGTGCCGAGCATGATCCCGAACCACCAGCGCTTGCCGGTGAACTGCAGCCGGGCGAACGCGTAGGCGGCCATCGAGCACGACACCAGGTTGCCGACGATGCAGCCCAGCACGAGGATCGCCGAGTTGAGCAGGTACGTCCCGAACGACGGCGTGAGCGCGTTCCAGCCCTCGGTGTAGTTCTCCGTCCGGAACGAGTCGGGGATCAGGCCGGGGCTGCGGAAGATCTCGTCGCCCGGCCGCAGCGAGCTCACGACCATCCACAGCACCGGGTACAGCATCACGAACCCGATGAGCACCAGGCCGAGGTGCTTCGCGGGCACCAGGAGCCGGCGGCGCAGTTCAGTCGTCATAGAACACCCAGTACTTCGCCGCCCAGAAGTTGATCGCGGTGAACGCCGCGATGATCAGGAGCAGGAACCACGCCAGCGCCGACGCGTAGCCCATGTCGAAGCGGCTGAAGCCCTGCTGGTACAGGTAGAGCGTGTAGAACATCGTCGAGTCCGACGGCCCGCCCGTGCCGCCGGAGACGACGAACGCCTGGGTGAACGACTGGAACGCGTGGATGATCTGCAGCACCAGGTTGAAGAACAGGATCGGCGACAGCAGCGGCAGCGTGATCCGCCGGAAGCGCGACCACCAGCTCGCCCCGTCGATCGCGGCGGCCTCGTAGTAGACCGCCGGGATCTGCCGCAGCCCGGCCAGGAAGATGATCATCGGCGAGCCGAACGTCCACACGTTCAGCACGATCAGCGTCGACAGGGCGGTGCCGGGGTCGGAGATCCAGCCCCTGCCCTCGACCCCGAAGAGCCCCAGCACCCGGTTCACCAGCCCGTCGGTGCCGAAGACCTGGGTCCACAGCACCGCGATCGCCACGCTCGACCCGAGCAGCGACGGCAGGTAGAAGGCCGAGCGGTAGAACGCGAGCCCCCGCAGCCCCTTGTCGAGCAGCAGCGCGACGCCCAGCGCGCACGCCAGCTGCAGCGGCACCGAGACGAGGACGTAGGTGAAGGTGACGCCGAGGGCGTTGTGCAGCCGCTCGTCGCTCAGGATGCGCGCGAAGTTGTCGAGCCCGATGAACTTCGGCGGCTGGATGAGGTTGTACTTGGTGAAGCCCAGCCCGAACGACGCGAGCACCGGGCCGATCGTGATGAAGACCAGCCCGGCGAACCAGGGGGCGAGGAACCAGAACGCGGCCCTGTTGTCGCGCTTGCGCACCTGCACGCCGCCGCGGCGCAGCTGACGCAGTTCGTCGAGAGCGCTCATGAACTCCTGACCCCGTCGGCTGGAAAACGCTTTCCGGAGTCTGCAACGGTGCTTCGCGCAGCGTCAAGCACGCCCGTCGAACGGCGTCGAACGCGCATCGTCGAACAGCCGGGTAACGTTTCGACTACGGTCCGGTGTGGACGATCTCCTCCCGCGCGGGTGAAGCAGGACGGAACGATTCAGTCCAGCGGCCGGTAGCCGAACCCGGAGAAATCGGCCCACGACTCGCCGGAGGCGCCGGACCCGGTCGCGTAGAGTCCGATGTGGACGCCGGTGAACCCGCCCGCGACCGGCGTGCTGAGCACCCGCCCGTCGAACGGCTCGCCCAGCGGCTGCCAGACCGCGGACCCCTTCGCGACGAACGCCTGATGACTCTGCCCCCGCGCCTCGAACGCGAGCCGCACCACGCCGTCACCGGTCTCGGTCCGGCCGAGCAGCTCGTCGCGCCCGCCCGCGCGCAGCACCAGGGTGACCTCTCCCCCGGCGCCGAGCAGCAGCCGGACGTGGTGTTCGTCGTTCTGCAGCAGCACGAGCCCGGCGGCCTCGCCCGGCCCACCGGGGCGGAACTCGAGCGCGCACGACACGTGGAAGTCCTGGTGCTGCTGCCGGCGCAGCACGATGCTGGGGTTGACCCGCTCCGCGATCGTCTCGGGCCGCACCTTCAGCCGCAGGTGACCGGGGCGGTCGGTCAGCGACCAGAACGGCTCCTCCGGCGTCCGCAGGAACATCCACTCCCCGCCGAGCTCGGCCGACGAGAACGGCTCGGGAGCCTCGGGCCACGGGTGCGCGGGCAGGTCCGGGACGGGGTAGGACTCCTCGACCCGGCCGGTGCCGGGGCTGAACACCGGTCCGCCGGCCTCCCACTCGACCGGCACGAGGAACGTCTCGCGGCCGAGGTTGTAGTAGTAGCCGCCGTACGGGCGGACGGCGAGCAGGACGGCGTACCACTGGCCGTGCTGGGTCTGCACCAGGTCCGCGTGTCCCACGGCGGCGATCGGGAAAGACCGGCCGAGGTGGCGGTGGGACAGCACGGGGTTGATCTTGGAGGGGACGTACGGGCCGGTGATGTCGTCGGAGAACGCCACGACGACGGAGTGCTCGAAGTCCGTGCCGCCCTCCGCGCACACCATCGCGTAGCGACCATCCACCTTGAACAGGTGGGGTGCTTCGAGCCAGACCGAGCCGCGCACGATGCCGGTGAGCACGACGTGCTCCTCCCCGACCAGCTCCAGCTTCGCGGGGTCGAACTCGCGCAGGTAGATCTCGTTGCGGCCGTTCTCGATCTCGCGGGTCGCCGTCCACCACGCGCGGCCGTCGTCGTCGAAGAACAGCGACGGGTCGAATCCCGCCGCCTCGGGCAGCCACTGCGGCTCCGACCAGTCACCGGCCGGATCGGTGGCCGTCACGACGAAGTTGCCGGACTCGCGCGTGCCGTGGACGAGCGTGCACACCACGTAGAACACGCCGTCGTGGTGGCGGATCGTCGGCGCGTAGAGCCCGCCGGAGGCCTGCACGCCCTGCAAGGGCAGCTGCGAGGGGCGGTCCAGCACGTGGCCGGTCTGCCGCCAGTGCACCAGATCGCGGCTGTGGTAGACCGGCAGTCCGGGGAAGTACTCGAACGTCGAGGTGACCAGGTAGTAGTCGTCACCGGCCCTGCACACCGAGGGGTCGGGGTGCGAGCCGGTCAGGATCGGGTTCGCGAACTGTGCCAAGGGGAGCTCCCACGCGTGTCCCGGGCACGTTCTGGGGTGCGCAGCCGGGACCGGTGCCGCCTGCCCACGGCTGGTCCCGGCTGCGCGGGTGCTGCGGCGGTCCGCCGGATCGTCGCAGAGGTCCTCGTCCCGGAGTTTCGGTTGTCTGGCGGAGGCCCAGAGGCTCCCGTGTGCGTCCGGTTCGTGTCAATCGTTGTCGATAACGTTCCACACTACTCCAGCACCCACCAGTTGAGACGGAGCCCTCATCTTCGCGGGCACCATTTCGGCGGGCAGCGAAAGGGAAATCGCGCTTCGACCGATTCGATCACCGCGTCGTCGAACTCCCGGTTCGAAGCCAACGTGCCCGGCGCGTGAGGCAACCCTGCATTCCCCCGAACCGAGGGAGTTTTGCCCTGTCCCGAAACAAGTGGTGGGCGAGCGCGCTCCTGCTCGCACTGGTGTCCGGCGGCGGCCGGCGCGGGCCCCCGGACCATGGCGTGCGGCGACCGCTCCTACAGCGCCGACGCCGTGCTCAGCGGCAGCACGTGGACCGCCCGCAACGCCAGCCGGACCGTCCACACCGGAACCGACATGCGCGCGGCGGTCCAGGCGGCGATCGCGAGCCTGACCTCCGGCCGCACGTCCAAGCAGTGGGTCCTGGTGCGCGGCAACGGTTCCGTGAGCGCCGGCTCCCGGATCTCGTTGCCCAGCCACACCGGGATCGACGTCTGCGGCACGATCGACGTGACCGGCTCCGGTTCCGGCGGCCAGGCCCCGATCTACTCCCGCGGCACCCGTGACGTGGAGGTCGGGCACCTGTCGGTCACCGGCCGCCCGCTCTACGGGATCTTCCTGCGCAACGTGGACAACGTCGTGCTGGGCCAGATCGACATGCGCCTGTCCGCGGGTCTCGGCGTGCGCATCGACAACCGCGGCGACACGAGCGTCCGCAGCTGCAACATCAGGATCGACACCGTGCACGTGTCCGGCGCGAGCAGCCACGCGGTGGAGACCTACGGCGTGGACGGCCTGAGCGTCGGCACGGTGACGGCACGCAACGTCGGGGAGTCCGGCCTGCTGCTCAACGAGACGATCAACGCGACCGTCGGCACCGTGGACGCCGAGAACGCGGGCTCCGGCACCGGGTACGCCGCCTTCCGCACGGCCAACCGCAACGGCCGCATCGGCAGCAGCTACGCCACCAACATCCGCGTCGGCACGGTGAAGGCCCGTGGCGGCGGCCGCGGCGTGTTCTGCGTGTCGGAGAGCGGCGGCCTGACGATCGACCGGCTCGACCTCGCGAGCACCGGCAACAACGCCGTGCTGGTCGAGAACTGCCACAACTTCGTGCTCGCGGCGCAGAGCGGCACCGTGTCCGGCGGCGGCGAGATCCGCCTGGCCGCGCACACGGAGTTCCCGAACAACAGCGACATCACCGTGCAGAACCTGACGGTGACGAACTCGTCGGTGCGCGAAAGCCCGTGCGGCACCAACACGACGTTCCGCAACATCGTGCTGAACAACAACAGCACGATGAACGTCTGTCCCTAAGCGGGCTGGAACACCGGCGGTTCGTCGGCCGCCAGGTCGTCCGGCAGCCGCACCCCCTGGTGCCGCGGCACGAGCTCCGACTGCAGCACGATCGCCGCGGCGCCGATCGCGGCCGCCGACGCGGCCGACGGTGACAGCCGCACCGCGACCGGGTGCGCGGCGAACGCGCGGTCGAGCTCCTCCCGCAGCACCGGGAGGTAGACCGAGCCCGCGATCGCGAAGCTCGGACCGGTGAGCACCAGCGCCTCCAGGTCCAGCGCGTTCGCGAGCGTCCTGGCGGCGGCCGCGACGTACCGCGCCGACCGCTCCAGCAGGGCCAGCGCCCGCGCGTCGCCCTGGCGGGCGGCCCTGCTGATCGCCGCGAAGTCGGCGGCGACCGGGGCACGGGGGCGGGTCCGGGCGCCGGTCAGGCCCGCCGCGCGGGACAGCGCCCTGTCCCGCCGCGCCGCCGCGACCACGGCGGCGGGACCGGCCAGCACCTCCAGGCACCCGCGCCCTCCGCACGGGCACGGCGGGCCGTCGACGTCGAGGCAGGCGTGGCCGATCGCGCCGGCGTGACCGCTCGGGCCGCGGTGCGTCGTGCCGCCGAGCAGCACCCCGGCGCCGATCTCCGACCCCATGTAGAGGGCTGCGAACGTCGCCGTCACCCCGACGCCGCCGGACCAGTGCTCGCCGATGGCCGCCGCCGTGGCGTCGTTGTCGAGCACGACCGGCAGTCCCGTGGCTCGTTCGAGCTCCGGGCCGAACCGCGCCGGGCGCGCGGACACCAGTCCCAGGCCGAGGATTCGACCGCGTTCGACACCGGCGCTGTCGATCAACGCGTCCACCTCGCGGGCCATCCTCGCGACGACGGCCGCGGGTTCCTCGCGTGCGGCGCCGGCGCGGGAGATGCGGGCGACGACCGCGCCGCCCAGGTTCGTGAGCACGTAGGTGATCCGCGCGTCGTCGAGGTGCACGCCGATCGCGTACCGGGCGAAGTGGTTGAGCTGCAACATGACCCGGCGCTTGCCGCCGGTCGACTCGGCGTGCCCGGTCTCGGCGACCAGGCCCTCGTCGATCAGGCCGCGCACGACCGTGGAGATCGTCCCGCCGGTCAGCCCGCTCGCGTTGACCAGGCCGACCCGGCTGATCGTGCCCGCCGCGCGGACCAGGTCCAGCACGGCCGCCCTGGTGCTCGCGCGGGTCGCCCGCACCGGTCCGCTCACGCCGTTTCCCCTTGCCCTGTCGTCGAACGACGAAATTTGTTCATCGACAACCCGGTGTCAAGTAAAGCATTTCGAAGCGTTGACTTTCTTTGTTTGACAACTGAAGAATCTCGGCCGCAGCAACCCAGCCACGGGGAGGATCGACGATGTTCCTGCTGAAGCGGCTCTGCGCACTGGGTCTGACGGTGGTCGTCGCGGCGGGCTGTGCCGCGGCGGGCGGCGGCCGGGCCGACGACACGCTCGTCGTCTACACCGGCCAGGCCGGCGACTTCCAGCTCAACTTCAACCCCTACGCCCCGACCCAGATCGAGGGCCCGGGCACGATCCACGAACCGCTGTTCTTCTACAACATCGCGACCGACCAGCCGCCGAAACCGCTGCTCGGCAAGACGTTCGAGTGGAACTCCGGCGGCACCGAGCTGTCCGTCAGCCTGCGCGACGACGTCACCTGGTCCGACGGGGAGAAGTTCACCGCGGAGGATGTCGTCTTCACTCTCGGCATGGTCGCGAAGACCCCGGCCATGAACAAGACCGGCTTCAAGGGCACGGCCACCGCCGTCGACGACACCCACGTGGTCGTGAAGTTCCCCGAACCGTCCTTCATGGACGGACCGCAGGTGCTCGGCCAGCTGTGGATGATGCCCGAGCACATCTGGAAGAACTACTCCTCCCCCGCCACCGAGGTGAACCGGAACCCGGTCGGCACCGGCCCGTTCACGCTCGGCGACTTCAAGGCGCAGTCGTTCACGCTGAAGGCGAACCCGAGGTACTGGGGCGGTGAGCCCGCGGTCAAGCAGGTCCGCTACCTGTCGCTGTCGGGCAACCAGGCCGGGGTCGACGCGCTCAAGGCCGGGTCGGTCGACTGGCAGACAGGTCCCGTCCCCGACATCGGGGACGTCGAGAAGAACTACCCCGGCTACCGGGCGATCACGTTGCCGCTCAACCAGGTCGCGCTCTTCACCTGCTCCAACGCGCAGCTCGGTTGCCAGGGCGCGCAGACCGACCCCGCCGTGCGCCGGGCGATCTACCACGGCATGAACCGGACGCAGATCAACTCCCTGGCGTTCCAGAACGTCAACAGCGAGATGTCTCCCGGCTTCGCGCTCCTGCCGCGCGACAACGCGCTCGTGTCGAGCAAGCTCACCGACCGCCTCGCACCGATGAACCCGGACGTCGCCAAGGCCGGCGAACTGCTCACCGCCGCCGGCTACGTCAAGGGCGCCGACGGCATCTACGCCAAGGACGGCACACCGCTGGCGCTGACCGTGAAGGTCGTCGCCGGCTGGACCGACTACATCACCGCGCTGGAGACGATCAGCCAGCAAATGCTGCGGATCGGCATCAAGCTCACCCCGCAGCAGCTGTCGTGGAACGAGTGGGCCGACGCGCGCGGCCGCGGCCAGTACGAGCTGCTGATCGACTCGGTGGAGCAGGGCCCGGCGCCGGACCCGTTCTACACCTACAGCTACTTCTTCTCCACGGCGACGACGGCGCCGGTCGGGCAGACCGCCACGCCGAACTTCTCCCGGTTCAGCAACGCGGTCGTCGACCGGGCCGTCGCCGAGCTCAAGAAGACCGACAGCGGCGACGCCTCGCGGCAGCAGCACTACGACGCGATCCAGGTCGAGCTGGAGAAGTCGATGCCGTACATCCCGGTGCTCACCGGCGGCATCCCGAGCGAGTACAACGCCCGGGGCTTCACGGGCTGGCCGACGAAGGACGACCTCTACGCGTTCCCCGCCGTCTGGAAGCGGCCGGACGCGTCGCAGGTGTACGTGAAGCTCAAGCCAGCGGGCCGGTGACATGGGCTACCACCTGCGCAAGCTCGCGTTCTACCTGACCGCGCTGTGGGCGGCGGTGACGCTGAACTTCGTCATCCCGCGGCTGCTGCCGGGCAACCCGGTGGACGTCCTGATGGCCAAGCTCCAGCAGCGCGGCGGCAGCGTCGACCCCGCCGCGCGCCAGGCCTACGAGACGCTGCTCGGCACCGGCGGGCGCGAGTCGTTCGCCGAGGAGTACCTGGCGTACCTGGGCAACCTGCTGCGCGGCGAGCTCGGGGTGTCGGTCAGCGCGTTCCCCGCCGAGGTGTCCGAGGTGATCGCGGGCTCGCTGCCGTGGACGGTCGTGCTGGTCGGGCTCGCGACGCTGCTGTCGTTCCTGCTCGGGGTCGGTCTCGGCGCCGTCGCCGGGTGGAAGCGCGGCACGTGGCTCGACTCGCTCGTGCCCGCCACCACGATGTTGTCGGCGGTGCCGTACTTCTGGCTCGCGCTGATCCTGGTCGCGGCGCTCTCGTCCGGTCTCGGCTGGTTCCCGCTGAACGGCGGCTACGACGTCGTCCTCGACCCCGGCTGGAGCGTCGAGTTCCTCGGCTCGGCGCTCTACCACGGCACGCTGCCCGCGCTGACGATCGTGCTGTCGTCGGTCGGCGGCTGGCTGCTGGGGATGCGCAACATGATGGTGTCGGCGATGGCGGAGGACTACGTGCTCACCGCGCGGGCCAAGGGACTGCGCGGCAGCCGGGTGATGGTCCGGTACGCGGCCCGCAACGCCGTGCTGCCGTCGGTGGCCGGGTTCGCCATCTCGCTCGGGTTCGTGGTGTCCGGGTCCATCGTCACCGAGCAGGTCTTCTCCTACCCCGGCATCGGCTCGAAGCTGCTGCAAGCGGTGCAGAACAACGACTACGCGCTCATGCAGGGCATCTTCCTGGTGATCACGATCGCGGTGCTCGGCGCCAACCTCGTCGTCGACCTGCTGTACGGCCTGGTCGACGCCCGCACGAGGGATCGGAGCGCGGTGTCGTGACCCGGTCCCCCAAGCTCGTCACCGGCCTGGCGCTCGCCGGCCTGGTCGTCCTCTTCGGACTCCTCGGCCCGCTGCTCACCGGCGACCCCGCCCTGATCAGGGACAGCGGTCTCACCCCTCCCGGCGGCGAGCACGTCCTCGGCACCACGACCACCGGCCAGGACGTGCTGGCGCAACTGGCCCACGCCACCCGCGGCTCGTTGTGGATCGGCCTGCTCGTCGGGGTCGTGGCCACGCTGCTGGCCGGGTTCTTCGGCATTGTCGGCGCGTACGCGGGCGGTGTCGTGGACGAGGTCTTCTCGCTGTTCTCCAACGTGGTGCTGGTGATCCCGGGCCTGCCGCTGGTGATCGTGGTCGCCGGGTTCGTGCCGGCCGAGCAGCGCGGCACGTCCACGATCGCCCTGGTGCTCGCCGTGACCGGCTGGGCGGCGGCCGCCCGCGTGCTGCGCGCGCAAACGTTGTCGTTGCGCACCAGGGACTACGTGGCGGCGGCACGGGTCTCCGGTGAGAAGACCTGGCGGGTGATCGGCGTGGAGATCCTGCCGAACCTGCTGCCGGTCCTCGCCGCGCAGTTCGTGTTCGCCGTCGTGCTGGCCGTCCTCAGCGAGGCCGGGCTGTCGTTCCTCGGCCTGGGCGCGGCCGACTCGTCGACGCTGGGCACGATGCTCTACTACGCGCAGAACGGGTTCGCGCTGCAACGCGGGGCGTGGTGGTGGTTCGTGCCGCCCGGTCTGGTGATCGCGCTGTTCGGGGGCGCGCTGGCGCTCGTCAACTTCAGCATCGACGAGCTCGTCGACCCGGCGCTGCGCGACCTGGCCCGGCGGCGGCGCGACGTCGTGCGGGCCGACCACCTGCCGCCCGAACCCGGTGCGGTGCTGACGATCCGCGGCCTGAACGTCGTCTACCAGGGCGCCACACCGGTGCACGCGGTCAAGGACGTCTCGCTGACCCTGCGCCGCGGTGAGATCCTCGGCCTGGCCGGCGAGTCCGGGTGCGGCAAGACCACCCTGGCCTACGCGATCAACCGGCTGCACCGGCCACCGGCCGAGGTCACGTCCGGGTCCGTCGTGTTCGGGGACGTCGACGTGCTCGCGCTGGACGCGGAGGAGCTCCGGCGGTTCCGCTGGGCCCGGCTGTCGATGGTGTTCCAGGGCGCGATGAACTCGCTGAACCCGGTCACGACGGTCCGCGCGCAACTGACGGACGTCCTCACCACCCACCGCCCCGGCCTGTCCACTTCGGACCGGGAGGCGCGGTGCGCGGAGGTGCTGCGGCTCGTCGGCGTCGACCCGGCACGGCTCGCGGCCTACCCGCACGAGCTGTCCGGCGGCATGCGGCAGCGGGTGGTGATCGCGATGGCGCTGCTGCTCGAACCGGAGGTCATGATCATGGACGAGCCGACCACCGCGCTGGACGTCCTGGTGCAGCGGGAGATCCTGAACGAGATCAAGCGGCTGCGCGACGAGCTCGGGTTCGCCGTCGTCTTCATCACCCACGACCTGCCGCTGCTGCTGGAGATCAGCGACCGGATCGCGGTGATGCGCGACGGCGAGGTCGTCGAGCACGCCGGTGCCGAGGACCTCTACCGGCGGCCGGCGCACCCCTGCACCCGGCAGCTGCTGGACTCGTTCCCCAGCCTGACCGGAGAAGCGGGAGCGGTGAACCGATGACCACTCTCGAAGTGCGCGGCCTGACCAAGACCTACCACGGGGTCCGCGCGGTCGACGACGTGTCGTTCACCGTCGCCGCCGGGAGCACCGTCGCCCTGGTCGGCGAGTCCGGGTCCGGCAAGTCCACCCTCGCGCGGATGATCGCCGCGCTGGTCCGGCCGACGGCCGGGGAGGTCGTGCTGACCGGGCCGGACGGCGCGCGGGTGCCCCGGCGCTCCTACCGCGACCACGTGCAGATGATCTTCCAGGACCCGTTCGCGTCGCTGAACCCGTTCCACACGGTCGCCCACCACCTCGCCCGGCCGTTGCGGCTGCACGGGAAGTCGGCCGACGAGATCCCGCACCTGCTGGAACGGGTGAGCCTCGACCCCGCTCTCGCGTCCCGGCGCCCGCACGAGCTCTCCGGCGGCCAGCGCCAGCGCGTCGCGATCGCCCGCGCGCTCGCCCCCGGCGCCGGGGTGGTCGTCGCCGACGAACCGGTGTCCATGCTGGACGTCTCGATCCGGCTCGGAGTGCTCACGCTGCTCGACCGCCTGCGGCAGGAGGAGGACCTGGCCCTGCTCCACATCACGCACGACCTGGCGACCGCCCGCCACTTCTCCGACGAGGTCCTGGTGCTGCACCGCGGCCGCGTCGTCGAACGAGGGCCGAGCGACGACGTGCTCCTGCGTCCCCGGGACCCCTACACCCGGTCGCTCGCCGCCGCCGCACCGAACCCGGAAAACCGCTTCCGCCTGGAGGGTCCGTCTTGATCCGGCAGCACCTGCACGACGGCTGGCAGCTCACCACGACGACCAGCGAGGTGCCGGACAACGTCCGGGGCCGCACGGTCCCCGCGACCGTGCCCGGCAGCACGCACCTGGACCTGCTGGCGTCCGGGCTGATCACCGACCCGTTCCTCGACCGGGCCGAGTCGGAGCTGACCTGGGCGCACCGCGCGGACTGGCGCTACCGCACCACGTTCCTCGCCTCCGCCACCTCGGACGACCGGGCCGACCTCGTGTTCGAGGGCCTGGACACGGTCGCCGCGGTCGAGCTGAACGGGCACCTGCTCGGCCGGACCGCGAACATGCACCGCAGCCACCGCTTCGACGTGCGGGAGCACCTCGTGGACGGCGCCAACGACCTGGTGGTGTCGTTCTCGTCCGCGCTGGCCCACGCGGAGAAGGCCGAAGCCGCGCTGGGACACCGGCCGCACGTGAACGCCCACCCGTTCAACATGGTCCGCAAGATGGCGTGCAGCTTCGGCTGGGACTGGGGACCGGACCTGCAGACCGCCGGCATCTGGCGGCCGGTGCGGCTGGAACGCTGGCACACCGCGAGGTTCGCCCAGGTCCGTCCGGTCGTGACCGTCGCGGGCGCGCAGGGCCGGGTCGAGGTGCACGCCGTGGTCGACTGGGCGCGGCCCGAGGACCTGACGCTGCGGATCGCCGTGGGCGCCGCGGAGTGCACCGTGCTCGTGCCCGCCGGGCAGACCTCGGTGACCGCGCGACTGGACGTCCCCGGCGTCGCGCTGTGGTGGCCGGCCGGGTACGGCGCCCAGCCGCTGCACGACCTCTCCGTCACGGTGCACGGGTCCGCCGGCCTGCTCGACAGCTACGAGAAGCGGATCGGGTTCCGCACGATCACCGTCGACACCACGCCCGACGAGATCGGCACCCCGTTCACCGTCGTGGTCAACGACCAGCCGGTCTTCGTCAAGGGCGCCAACTGGATCCCCGACGACCACTTCCTCACCCGGATCACCCGCGACCGGCTCGCCCGCCGCGTCGACCAGGCGGTGGGCGCGCACGTCAACCTGCTGCGGGTCTGGGGCGGCGGCATTTACGAGTCCGACGACTTCTACGACGTCTGCGACGAACGCGGAGTGCTGGTGTGGCAGGACTTCCCGCTCGCGTGCGCCGCCTACCCCGAGGAGGAGCCGCTGCGCGGGGAGATCGAGGCCGAGGCCCGCGAGAACGTCGTGCGCCTGATGCCGCACGCGTCGCTCGCGCTGTGGAACGGCGGCAACGAGAACCTGTGGGGCTTCGCCGACTGGGGCTGGCCGGAACGGCTCGACGGCCGCACGTGGGGCCTCAGGTACTACGACGAGCTGCTGCCCGCGATCGTGGCGGAGCTCGACCCGGCCCGGTTCTACTGCCCCGGCAGCCCCTACGGCGGCCCGCACCCGAACTCGCCCGACCACGGCACGCGCCACGAGTGGGAGGTGTGGAACAGGGTCGGCCCCGAGCACTACCGCGACCACGTCCCGCGGTTCTGCGCGGAGTTCGGCTTCCAGGGCCCGCCGACGTGGCCGACGCTCACCCGCTGGGTCCACGACGAGCCGCTCACCCCGACGTCGCCGAGCTTCCTCGCGCATCAGAAGGCCGAGTCCGGCGACGACAAGCTCACCCGCGGCCTCGCCGGACGCGTGCCGGAGAGGTTCGAGGACTGGCACTGGGCCACGCAGCTCGCGCAGGCCCGCGCGGTCGCCCTCGGCATCGAGCACTTCCGCTCGTGGTGGCCGCGCACCGCGGGCGCCGTCGTGTGGCAGCTCAACGACTGCTGGCCCGTGACGTCGTGGGCGGCGATCGACAGCGAGGAACGGCTCAAGCCCCTCTGGTACGGCCTGCGCCACGCGTTCGCGCCGCGCCTGCTCACGTTCCAGCCGCGCGACGGCCGGCTGGTGCTGATCGCCGTGAACGACCACGACGAACCGTGGGACGCGCACGTGACGCTCGACCGCCAGACGTTCCGGGGAGTCACCCTGCACCTGACCAGACTGCGCCGGACGGTGCCGCCGAGGTCCGCGGTCACGATGGACCTCGACGAGGCGCTGCTGACGCCCGCGAACGAGGACGCGGAGGTGGTGGTGGCGACGACCGCCGAGGCCCGCGCGACCCACCTGTTCACCGAGGACCTGGCGTACGACCCGGCTCCCCTCACCGCACGGGCGCGAGCCGTGCACGGCGGCTACGAGGTGGAGGTCCGCTGCGAGTCGTTCGCCCGCGACGTCACGGTGCTCGCCGACCGCGTGGCGCCGGACGCCGTGGCGGACGACGCGCTGCTCTGCCTGCTGGCCGGCGAGACGCACGTGTTCCACGTCCGCACGGACGCGGCCGCCGACCCGGCGGCCTTCACCGGCCCGCTGGTCCTGCGCAGCGCCAACGACCTGCGCGCGGTGCCCGGTGCGCGCTGACTCGACGGGAGCGGTCGGCCTGGTGCTGGCGCGCCCGGCCCGGCTGCTCGGCGTCGAGCCGTTCTTCATGGAGTTCATCGCGGGCATCGAGGAACACCTGGCCTCCCGCGACCTGTCGGTGCTGCTGCACGTGGTCTCCGACCACGAGGCCGAGATCGCCGCGTACCGCCGCTGGGCGAGCCGCGGCCTGGTCGACGCCGTCGTGGTGGTGAACCCGGTGGCCGACGACCCCCGCCCGCCGGTGCTGCGCGACCTGGCGCTGCCGGCCGTGGTCGTCGGCGACTCGACGCTGCCGTGCGTGCGCACCGACCACGCGGGCCCGGTCGCCTCGGCGCTGGGCCACCTCCTCGGCCTGGGCCACCGCCGCATCGCGCGGGTCACCGGCCCCAGCTCGCTGCAGCACACCCGCGCCCGCACCGTCGCACTGCTCGAGGGCTGCGCGGCCGCGGGCGTGGAGCCGGTGCTCGTCGAGGGCGACTACTCGGAGGAGGCGGGCGCGAAGCTCACGACCGCCCTGCTCACCGGCCCGCGACCGCCCACCGCGATCCTGTACGACAACGACGTGATGGCCGTGGCGGGTCTGGCCGCCGCGGCCGCGCTCGGCGTAGCCGTGCCCGACCGGCTGAGCCTGGTGGCGTGGGACGACTCGACGCTGTGCCGCCTCGCCTCCCCCGCGCTGACCACGATGAGCGTGGACGTGCACCGGTTCGGGGTGACCGTGGCGGAGTCCCTGCTGGAACTGGTCGACGGGGTGCCCGTGGTCCAGCGCTGGTCGCCCACCGCTCGCTGCGTGCCGCGCGGCACGACGGCGTCCGCCTGAGTGCGACGAGACCGCTCCGCCTTTCGGGCGATCTTCTCCCGGGCTTGCCGGCACACCTAACGCGGCGGCGACGCGTCGCGATAGTCGGTGCGACCTGATCCGGCGGGGAGTGGTTCCGAGCCGTTCGGCGGCAACGGGAACCACGAGCGCCGGACCCGCGCATCGCCACGTGGTCCCGGTGCTGGCGGGCCCCATCCCCGGAAGGCCACCACATGACCGGACGGCGCACCGCGCGACCACGGCTGCGCCGGTGGGCGCTGATCCTGGGTGTCGGGACCACGGGCGTGGCAGCGGCCGTGGCGGCGAACCAGATCCTCGACGACAGCGGGTGGAGCTGGCCCTGGATCCCGGCCGCCGTGTTCTGCGGTGTCCTCGGGGCCTGGCTGGCCGCGCTCGCCACGCGCACCACGCCCGCGGGCGATCCCGGCCCCGGGGACGAACCGGCCGAGCGCCACCAGGTCCTCGGCACTGCCGCGACCGGCGTGCGCCCGGTGCCGCCCGCCGTCGTGCCCGCGCAACTCCGCCGCCCGCTCACCGGTTTCGCGGGACGTGCGGCCGAGACCGGGCAACTGCTCGAGGCGCTGGCACCGGAGTCCGGAACCGACCTCGTGCTCGTCACCGGCGCTCCCGGCGTCGGCAAGACCGAACTCGTCGTGCAGGCCGGCCACCAGGCGGGCAAGCGGCAGTGGTTCCCCGGCGGCATCGTGTCGTGCGACCTGCGCGGGTACGAGGACCGGCCGAAGACCGCCGTCGAGATCATGCGGCTGGTGCTCGACGCGCTGCAGGTCCCGGTGCGGGAGGACGGTGACGACGACGCGCTCGTCTCCACCTACCGGTCGACGCTCGCGGCCCGCCGGCCGATGCTCGTCATCCTGGACAACGCCGCGGACCACGCGCAGGTGGAACCGCTGCTGGCCGGGGCTTCCCAGCACAGGGTGCTGGTGACGTCGCGCCGGACGATCCCGTCCCTCGGCGGCAGGCTCGTCGTCCTGGACGTGCTGGCGGCCGCCGACGCCGTGGCGACGCTCGACCTCGTCCTGCGCACCGCACGACCGGGCGACTCGCGGATCACGGACGACCCCGCCGCCGCCGGGGAGGTCGCCGCGCAGTGCGGGCGCCTGCCGCTGGCGCTGCAGATCGCCGGCGCGTTGCTCGTCGACCGGCCGGGCACACCGGTGGCGGAGCTGGCGAAGGACCTGCGCGACGAGAGCGGGCGGCTCGGGCTCCTCGACGACCACCGCCGTGCGGTGCTCCCGGCGTTCGAGCTGTCCTACCGCACGCTGCCGGCCGGCCAGGCCCGGTTGTTCCGCCTGATCGCGGTCGCTCCCGGACAGGACATCGCGACCGCCGCCGCGGCGGCGCTGGTGGACCGGTCGGAGGCCGAGGTCCGCGCAGCCCTCGACGACCTGGCCGCCGGTCACCTCGTGGAGCAGCCCGCGCACGGTCGCTGGCGGCTGCACGACCTGCTCCGGCTGTTCGCCAGGCACCACGCCGAGGACCACCCGGAGGACGGCCGGCAGGACGCGCTGGAACGCCTGACCGCCCACTGCTCGACGGCGGCCGGCGAGGCGAACGCCCACCTCCTCGCCGCGGAGGGCGCGGAGGTGGTGTCCGGCTTCCCCACCCTGGCGGCCGCGCTGGCCTGGTTCGACCTGGAACGGGCGAACCTCGTCGCGATCGTGCTCGACCAGGACACCCCGCGGTCGCTGGAGCTGGCGTCCAGCCTGGTCCTGTACCTCAGCCACCGCAGGTACACCGAGGACCTCCGGCCGGTGTGCGCCACCGGCGTGCGGCTGGCCCGCCGCTTCGACCCCTCCGCGCAGGCCCTCTTCGTCCTGCACACCGGACTCCTGCTGCGCTACGAGCGCCGCTTCGACGAAGCTCTCGCGCAGTACGAGGAGGCGGAGGAGCTGTTCACGGCCGAGGGCCGGAGCCTCTGGCTCGTCGCCGGTGTCAACAGCGTGTGCGCGGTGCTGATCGAGACGGGGCAGTCCGGCGCGGCGATCGAGATGTGCACGTCGATCCTCGACACGCTCGACGGCAAGGACGACTCGGAGAACCTAGTCGGCGCCGCCCTCAACAACCTGGGTCTCGCGCTGCTGATGAACGGCGATGTCGACGAGGCGGCCGCGGCCCTGGAGAAGGCGGTTCCGCTGCTGCGCGATCACGGACCCCGCTCCCTCGGCGGGATCGCGCTCAACAACCTGGCCCTGGTGCGGCTGAACTCCGGGCAGACCGCGGCGGCCGTCGAGTCGGCGACCAGGGCGGTGCACGTCCTGGACGAGGTCGGCGACCGCGGCAACCTGACGATGGCGCTGTGCAACCTCGCGCTGGCGCACCTGCGCGCGGGAGCGCACGACGAGGTGCCCCCGCTGCTCGCCAGGGCCGAGGAGCTCGCCCGGCAGCTGGGGGACGACAGCAGGCTCGGCGACGTCTGGATGACCCGGGACCTGCTCGCGTACGGGCAGAAGCGGTACGCGGAGTCGTTGTACGCGGCCGAGCAGGCGCGAGCCCGCTACGCCGCCGCCGACAACGTCCCCTCCGAAGGCCAGGCCGCGTACAACCAGGCCTTCACCCTGCGCGAACTGGGCAGGCCGGAGGCAGCCGCCGCAGCGTTCCAGGACGCCGCACGCCTGCTGCTCGAGGGGCACAACCCCAAGGCGGCGGCGGACTCCCTGGACGAGCTCGCCGCCGAACGGCAGTCCCTGCGGCAGTTCGGCTCCACGCTGACAGCGCGTCTCATGGCCGCGGCCCTGCACTTCGAGAACGGCGCCGATGATCTCGAGGTGAGGGCGTACGACCGGGCCGCCAAGGTCATCGGCCGCGTGCGGGAGACCGATCTGACCGGACTCGCCACCCCACCGGCGGGCTTCGGCCGGGCCGGCGTGCTGTGGTGCGAACTGGGTCTGGTCCTCTGGAGGGTCGACCGCCACGACGAGGCGATCGCGGCGTTCGAGGACGAGGTGCGGCAGAGCACGGCGACCGGCGACCTCCGCCGCGTCAGCGGTGCCCTCGGGTGCCTGGCGGGGTGCCTGGCCGCGGTGGGACGGGCGGACGAGGCGGTGCGGGCGGGCCGCGAGGCCCTCGACGTCGCCGTTCGCTCGGGCGACCGGGCCCAGGAAGCCGCGGCCCTCACCAAGCTCGCCGTGGCGGAGGAGGCGGTGAGCGATCCGCAGGCGGGAGTGGAACCGCTGCTCCGCGCACTCGCGATCCTCGAGGAGATCGGGCGGGCCGACCGCGTCCCGCGCACGACCCTCGTGCTCGGCCACACGCTCTACCGGGCGGGCAGGACCGACGAGGCGATCGCGGCGTGGGAACGCGCCGCGCAGCTCGCCCGGGACGGACGGATGCGCAGGGTGGAGGCGGAAGCCTCACTGCAGTGCGCGGCCGTGCAGTGCGACGCGGAGGACTTCGACGGCGCGATCGTCCACGCCCGCCGGGCGCGGCACCTGCTCTTCCACTACGTGATCAGCGAGGACCACCGGGAGGAGTACCGGTGGTCCAAGATGGCCAATCAGATTCTCTACTTCTCCCTCAAGCGCCGGTTCTTCCGCAGGTTCGCGCGGTCCTGAGCGGTGCGGGCCACCCGCGACGCGCGTTGGTAGGTTCACCGGAACCGCTGCCGTTCGGAGTTCTGGGGAGTCCCGTGGACGAGGGAACGAACATCGTGATGGTCAACTCGGCCGGCCAGGTCCTGCTGTACCTGCGCGACGACAAGCCCACGATCGCCTTTCCGAACACGTGGTGCCTGCCCGGCGGGTACGTCGAACCGGGCGAGCAGCCGCACGAGTGCATCACGCGGGAGATCGAGGAGGAGATGGGCGTCGTGCTCGACTCCGTGCGGCCGCTCGTGTCCGCGACCCGGTCCTACGGCGTCGAGCACACGTTCTGGACCGAGGTGGAGCTGGACCTCGACGTCGTCGTGCTCACCGAGGGCCAGCGGCTGAGGTGGTTCACGCGCGACGAGGCCGCCTCGACCGCGCTCGGGTACGAGGACAACGCGGTCCTCGCTTCCTTCTTCGACCGGCAGGACCGCGCCGACCTGCCCGGCTGATCCACTTTTTCGCGCCGCCGAAGACGGCACGTTTTACTATTTCGTGCGCTACGCTCTTCGACATGAACTGCGCCTCCTGCGGCAAGCCGCTGCCGCCCCGCGCCGGATCTGGGCGAAACCGCCAGTACTGCGACGCCACGTGCCGCAGCGCCGCCCGCCGGCAGCGGGCGCACGTAAAGACTGAGTTGACAACCGCGCCGCGTCAAGCCATTGTTGACAGCGTGCCGGGCAGGCCGCTGGCCGCGGTGAGCGAGGCGTTGCGGGAGGTCCGCGACGCGGAAGCCCGCCTGCGGGACGCCGTCGAGGCGGCCAGGGAAGCCGGGCACACCTGGCAGGAGATCGGCGACCTGCTGGGGACGAGCCGGCAGGCCGCCTTCCAGCGGTTCGGGCGGCCGACGGATCCGACGACGGGCGCGTCGCTGGCGGTGCTGAAGCTGCCGGACGCGGTGCGTCGCGCGGAGGACCTCGTGGCGCTGGTCGTCGAGTGCCGGTGGCAGGACGTCGCCGGCGAGTTCGACGACCGCATGCGCGCCGAGGTCGACGAGGAGAAGTTGCAGGTCGCCTGGGCTCAGGTGGCCGGGTCGGTCGGCGGCTTCGAGCGGATGGGCAAGGCCTTCGCGTGGTCGGCGGGCGAGTACACGATCGTCCACGTGCCGCTGGCGTTCGAGGCCGGCGAACGGGTCGTGCAGGTCACCTACCGCGAGGACGGGCAGGTGGCCGGGCTGCTGATCCGCCTGCCGGAGCCGGGGTGAGCTACCGAGACGGGGGAACGATGAAGAGAGCTCTGACGACCGTGCTGGTGCTCCTGGCGACGTTGGTGGCACCGGCCGCCCACGCCGCCGGGGTGCCCACGGCGAGGGAACAGCTCGACTGGCTCGTGGACGCGAGCGGGCGGGTCCCGGTGTCCGACACCGAGATCCGCGAGCACGTCGCCGCGGTGCTGCTCGACGCGGCGGGCGGGCCGGCGGGTGTCAACGCCGCGCTGACCGGCCTGGGCCGCCTCGAGGTGACCCGGGTGGTCAGCGAGACCACCGCGCAGGTCCAGGCCGCGGTGCGCGGCACGGACGACTACCTGCTCGACCTGCACGTCGACCAGGCGGGCCTGGTCGACGGCCTGCGGGCCACACCGGACGCACCGGTGCCGGCGACGTGGCAGGAGCTCGACGCCCAACTCGCGGCGCTCGGCAGCCGCGTCTCGTTCGGCGCGTCGGAGATCATGCCGAACGGCCGCTGCCGCGACGTGCACGGCGTGCACGACGACGTGCAACGCCCGCTGGGCTCGGGCTTCAAGCTCTACGTGCTCGGCGCGCTCGGCAAGGCGGTCGCGCAACACCGGATGTCCTGGACCGACCAGCTCGCGGTCCGCGAGGACTGGAAGAGCCTGCCGTCGGGCGACCTGCAGAACCAGCCGGCCGGCACGAGGCTCCCGCTGACCACCTACGCCGACAAGATGATCTCGATCAGCGACAACACGGCCACCGACCACCTGGTCCACCACCTCGGCCGCGCCGCGGTGGAACGGCAGGTCACGGCGTTCGGCAACCAGCGTCCCCAGGCGAACGTCCCGTTCCTGACGACCAAGGCCATGTTCGAGCTGAAGGCGACCGCGCAGTACCCGGCGAGGGCCGACGCCTACCTGGCGCTCCCCCGCTGGGCGCGCCCGGCCGCGGTGGCGGGCCTCGAACGCCTCCCGCTCACCGGCCTGACCGGCTGGACCGAGCCGCGCAAGATCGACCAGATCGAGTGGTTCGGCTCGCCGGACGACATCTGCCGCGCGTTCTCGGGCCTGCGCGGGCTCGGCCAGCCGGAGATCGGGCACGCGCTGTCGATCAACGACGGCGGCCTGCGCCTCGACAGGGCGGCGTTCCCGGAGGTGTGGTTCAAGGGCGGCAGTGAACCGGGCGTGCTGACGCTGAACTACCTGGCGCGCACGGCGGACGGGCGCGTCTTCGTCGCCAGTGTCATGGTGTCGGACCCGGTGACGGCGCTGAACGAGGGTGTCGTGGCTGCTCGCGGGATCGCGGTGGCCAAGGGCGCGATGGCGTTGATGGCCGGCGCGTGACGGCGAGGACGTGACGGCACCGGCGGGTCTGACGACGGGTCAGGCC
>NZ_JBHXCW010000012.1:0-69297 GCF_042725365.1 Lentzea sp. NPDC060358
ACCCGCGGCCGTCCGCGTACCGGTGTGCCGGGACACCTGCAGAAGCCGGGCAGCACGCGCGTGCTGGAGGCCTCCGCGGGGTCCGAGGTGCGGCGCAGCATGCTGCCGTCGGGCCTGCGGGTCATCACCGAGCGCATCCCCGGCGTGCGGTCCGCGTCGGTCGGGCTGTGGGTGCAGGTCGGCTCGCGCGACGAGCGGCCCGAGGTCGCCGGTGCCGCGCACTACCTGGAACACCTGCTGTTCAAGGGAACCGCGCGGCGGACGGCGGCGGCCATCGCGGAGGAGATCGACGCGGTCGGCGGCGAGCTGAACGCGTTCACCGCCAAGGAGCACACCTGCTACTACGCGCACGTCCTGGACGAGGACCTGCCGCTCGCGGTGGACCTGGTCTCCGACGTGGTGTTCGAGGCGATCTGCGGTCCTCGCGACTTCGAGACCGAACGCGGTGTCGTGCTCGAGGAGATCGCGATGCGCGACGACGACCCGGAAGACCTGCTGCACGACGCGTTCATCGAGGCGTTGTTCGGCGGGCACGCGCTGGGCCGCCCGGTGCTGGGGACCGAGAAGTCCATCCAGGACATGGACCGCGACGCGCTGTTCTCGTTCTACAAGAAGCGCTACGCGTTGCCGCGCATGGTGTTCGCCGTCGCGGGCAACATCGAGCACGCGCAGGTGATGCGCCTGGTGCGCAAGGCGATCGGCGACCGGCTGTCGCGGGAGGGCAGCGCGGTGGCCCCGCGAACGGGTCGTGCGCGCATCGCCGACGCCCGCAAGCTGGTGCTGCACACCGACGACACCGAGCAGGCGCACCTGATGCTCGGCATGAAGGGCCTCGACCGCCACGACGAGCGCCGGTTCGCGCTGAACGTGCTGAACGCGGCGATCGGCGGCGGCATGAGCTCGCGGCTGTTCCAGGAGGTCCGCGAACGGCGGGGCCTCGCGTACCAGGTGTACTCGTCCGTCGGCCTGTACGCGGACACCGGCACGTTCTCGGTCTACGCGGGCTGCCAGCCGGACCGGCTGGGCGAGACCGCCGGGGTGATCCGCGAGGTGCTCGTGGACGTGGCGCGCGGCGGCCTGTCGGACGCGGAGGTGGCGCGCGGCAAGGGGCAGCTGCGCGGTGCGCTGGTGCTGGGCCTGGAGGACACCAGCTCCCGGATGTCGCGCATCGGCAAGTCGGAGCTGAACTACGGCGACCACCTGAGCGTGGAAGCGACCCTGGCGCGCATCGACGAGGTGTCGGCGGAGGAAGTGGCGCTGCTCGCACGTGATCTGCTGCGCCGTCCCGTCGCCGCGGCCGTGGTCGGCCCTTACGATCACGCCGACGATCTGCCGGACCAGGTACACGAGGTGATTGCATGATTCGCGTCGGAGTTCTCGGCGCGCGGGGCCGCATGGGTTCCGAGGTGGTCCGCGCGGTCGAGGCCGCGAAGGACATGGAGGTCGTGGCGGCGATCGACGCCGACGACCCGTTGTCCGCGCTGGTCGACGCCGGCGTGCAGGTGGTCGTCGACTTCACGCACCCCGACGTGGTGATGGGCAACCTGGAGTTCTGCGTCGGCGCCGGAATCCACTGCGTCGTGGGCACTTCCGGGTTCGACGCGGAGAAGATCGCCGCCGTGGGGGCGTTGCTCGAGGGACGGCCGGACGTCGGCGTGCTGATCGCGCCGAACTTCGGCATCGGCGCCGTGCTGCTGATGCGCTTCTCGGAGATCGCGGCCCGCTACTACGAGTCGGCCGAGATCATCGAGCTGCACCACCCGCGCAAGGCCGACGCGCCCTCGGGCACGGCCGCGCACACCGCCCGCCTGATCGCGGCGGCGCGCTCCGGCATGGACCCGATGCCCGACGCGACCACGCAGGAGGAGCCCGGTGCCCGCGGTGCCGTCGTGGACGGCGTGCGGGTCCACTCGCTGCGCATCTCCGGGATGATCGCGCACCAGGAGGTCGTGTTCGGCGGCGAGAGCGAGACCCTGACGATCCGCCAGGACTCGTTGCACCGCACGTCGTTCATGCCCGGCGTGGTCCTGGGCGTGCGGGAGATCGTGGGTCGCCCCGGTCTCGCGGTCGGTCTCGACGAGTACCTCGACCTGTGAAGGTCCGCATCACCGTCGGGGTGCTGATCGCGGCTCTCGCGGTCTACTTCGTCCTGCTCGCAGGCCGCGCGATCGCCCTGCTGCAGACCGGTGAGGTGGTCGGCGTGCTGCTGGGCGTGGGTGTGCTGATCCTGCCGCTGATCGGGGTCTGGCTCGTGTACTCGAACCTGCGGTTCGGGTGGGAGACCGAGAAGATGGCGCGCGAACTGGAGGCGGACGGCCTGCTGCCCGACGTCTCGCACCTGCCGCGCCGGCCGTCCGGCCGGGTCGACCGGGAGGCCGCGGACTCGTGGTTCGAGGAGCGGCGGGCCGAGGTGGAGGCCGCGCCGGACGACTGGCGGGGCTGGTTCCGGCTGGCCTACGCCTACGACGTGGCGGGGGACCGCGGGCGGGCGCGCGAGACGATGCGCAAAGCGATCGAGCTGCGGTCGTGAACACAACCCCAGGCCATCGGCCTGGGGTTTTCGCTATCCGGCGAGCACCGCCGAGATCAGGTCCGCCGCCAGGTCCCCCTTCTGCACCACCAGCACCTCCTCCAGCCCCAGCCACTCGGCCATGTGCGCCAGCTCGCCCGCGAGCTCGACCGCCACCCGCCCGCGGTCCACACCCGGCTCGGCCCACGCGGACTGCACCCGCAGCACCCCCGCCGCACGATCGGCCTTCAGGTCCACGCGGCCCACCAGGCGGCCGTCCAGCAGGAACGGGAACACGTAGTAGCCGTGCACCCGCTTCGGCTCCGGCACGTAGATCTCGATGCGGTAGCGGAACCCGAAGATCCGCTCGGTCCGCGCCCGTTCCCAGATCAGCGGGTCGAACGGGCACAGCAGCGCGCGGCCCCGCACTCGCCGCGGTGCCGCCGCGGACACGTGCCGGTAGGCGGCGGCGCGCCAGCCCTCGACGGCCACCGGTTCCAGCACGCCCTCCTCCACCAGGGACGCCACCGCGGCCTGGGAGCGGCGCGGGTCCAGGCGGTAGTAGTCGCGCAGGTCCGGTTCGGTGGCCACGCCCAGGGCCACCGCGGAGCGCCGGACCAGTTCGCGGGCGCCGGAGTCCGGGTCCCACCTCTGGGCCAGCACCTCGGCCGGCAGGACGCGCTCGGTCAGGTCGTAGAGGCGCTCGAACGAGCGGCGGGTGCCCGTGGTCAGGATGCCGACGCCGAACAGGACCTCGCAGATGCGCTTGACCTCCGACCAGTCCCACCACGGGCCCTTCGCGCGGCCCGTGTCGCCCATCAGGGCCTTCTCCAGCGCGCCGGCGCCGATCGGGCCCAGCTCCCGCACCGCGGCCAGCACGTCGTCGACCAGCTGGGGGGAGCGGTCGAGGATCGTCTGGTAGTTCTGCCACCAGCCGCGCCTCTTCGCGCCCGAGTGGAACAGCGGCCAGTCGGGCACCGGGACGAGGGAGGCCTCGTGCGCCCACGTCTCCACGAGCAGGCGGGGTTTGCGCGACGAGTGCGTCCACGCGGCCTCGTCGAGCAGCGACGGCGCGTAGGAGCCCAGGCGGGAGAACAGCGGCATGTAGTGCGCGCGCACGGCCACGTTGACCGAGTCGATCTGCAGCAGCTGCACGCGGGACAGGACGCGTTGCAGGTGCCTGCGGGTCGGTGTCGCCGGCCGGGCGTCGGTGAAACCCTGCGCTCCCAGGGCGATTCGACGGGCCACGTCCGCACTCATCGTCTGCACGGGTGCGATGCTGCCACGCACCCCCGACAATTCCGCGGGGCGGCGTCGATAGGGTGCGCTCATGGCCGACGCCGGCGTGCACCCCGCCACCGCTGCTGATCTCGCGGAGATCGTCCGCATCCACCGCGAGACGTGGCGGCTCGCCTATGCCGAACTGCTCCCCGCGGAGGTCCTCGACACGCTCGACGCGGACGAGGCGTGGGCGCTCGCGGTCCGGCAGGGAGCGGTGCTCAAGGCGGTCGAGGGGGAGTGGACGGTCGGCTTCGTCGTCGCCAGCAAGGCCCCCGACGACGAGGTGGCCGGCGCGGACGGCTCGCTGCCCGCGGACGCGGCCACGACGGCGCTGCTCAGCGTTCTCGTCGAACCGAGGTGGGGGCGGCGCGGCCACGGCACGCGGCTCGTGGCCGAGGCGGCGCGCAGGCTCGCGGAGACCGGTGCGACGCGCGGCATCGCGTGGGTGCCCGAAGCCGACAAGGCGTCGCGGAACTTCTACGAACGGCTCGGCTGGGCGGGGGACGGCACGGTGCGCACGCTGGACGCGGGCGGGCGCCCGTTGCGCGAGATCAGGGTGTCCGGCGACCTGATCGTCCGACTCGACCCGTGAGAAGTGTGTAGCCTCGGCCGGGTGCTCGCCTTGATCGGCCTCACCTTCGGGGTCGCACTCGGCTCGGCGATCGTCCCCTTGATCAGCATCGAGATGTTCGTCCTGGGGCTGTGCGCGCGCTGGCCGGACACGTCGTTCTGGATCGTCGGCCTCTCGGTCGCGGTCGGCCAGGTGCTGGGCAAGCTCCTCTACTTCTACGCCGCCCGCGGCGACATCCACCTGCCGGGGTTCCTGCGCCGCAAGCCGAGCGAGAAGCCCTCGAAGCTCGCGCGCTGGATCGGGCCCGGCACGCGGATGCACCGGTGGGGCGAGTGGATCCACGCGAAGTGCCGCGCCCACCCGAACTGGATGGCCGGCACGCACGGGGTGAGCGCGCTGGTGGGGGTGCCGCCGTTCATGGCGACGAGCGTGCTCGCCGGCCTGGCGGGCATGTCCACCCTGATGTTCGTCGCCACCGGCATGGTCGGGCGCTTCGCGAGGTTCAGCGTCCTCGCGGCGTCACCGGCCATCGTGATGGCGTGGATGTAGTGCCTAGTAGTTGAAGATGATCGCCGCCGTCACGGAGAAGGCGACCAGTACCGCGGCTACCGCTATCCGGGCTGACTCCAGCACGGCCCCGAAGGTAGCGATGTCGGCCCGGCGAAAGCCAGGCGCGAACGGGTGAGAGCCGGATGATCTGGCTCTCACCCGGTGGCTCAGCGCCCGATCATTCGAGGACGAGCACCCCGTCGGGCAGGCCGGGGATGTCGTAGGAGTGCCACATCGGGCGCCAGTCCGGCAGCTCGAGCATGCGGCGCAGGTCCGCGAACCCGGACAGCCAGCCCAGCCACGGGCCGTAGGGCGGTTCCGCCGGGTCGAAGCCGCTCTGCACGAACGTCAGCCGCGTCTTGCCCTCCGAACCCTTCAGCTCCCATGAGGACACCATGCCGCCGGGGAACTCGAGCGCGAAGTGCTCCTCGTCGAGCGCGACGACCTTCGCGGGAGCCTCGTCGTCCTCGATGCTGGCCATCGACCACCGGCCGCCGACGTGCGGCTCGATCTCCATGCGGGCGCCGAACCAGCGCGCGAACTTGGCGGGGTCGGTCAGCGCGTCGACCACGGCCGCGGGCGGGGCCGCGACGTCGAACTCGAACCGCTGCTCGGCGGAGGTGAAGTCGCACAGCCCCAGCACGGGGCGCCCCTCGACGAGCTCGACCAGGTTGCCCAGCACCAGCGGCCAGAACGTCTGGAGGACCTCGTCCCGGTCCTCGCCCTGGCCCCAGTTCGGGTACGGCGACTGCGTCGCGGCGACGATCGTCTCGCCGTCGCGTTCCTCCACGGCGAGCTCGACCGTGTACTCGGTGCCGAACAGCAGCCACGAGAAGCGCACCGAAGAAGAAGTCGCTTCCAAGAGCTTCTGCCGGCCGCGCTCGCCCTCCGGTGTGTAGCGCCCCCAGAACTCGTACTCACCGCCCTCCAGGTCGACGCACGCGTGTTCGGCCAGCCACGTGCGGAGGTCCCCCTCGGTGGTGAGTGCCCGGTACACGCGGGCGGGGTCGGCGGAGGTGCGGACGCGGACGGTTCCGGTGGTGGTGCTCATCGGTCTTCTCCCTTGGGGTAGCAGGCGAGCGCGATGCGGAACGCATCCCCTTCCGCGCCGCCGTATCTGGTGAAGAGGTCCTGGAGGGTGTTCTGCAGCTCGGCCAGGAACTCGGCCCGGTCCTGCGGGCGCACCCGGATCTCGCCGGACACGCCCACGGAGGGCAGCTCGCTCGACCGGTCCAGCGCGGCCACGTCGGCCTGCACCTGCTCGGCGAGGTCGACGAGGTGGCCCAGCGCCAGCTCGTCGCGCGACCCGATCCGGCCGACGAGCCGGGGCGAGAGCCAGTACGACCGCGCCACGGCCTGGTAGAGGCCTTCCTGGACGCCGCGCACCCTCCGCTCGGCGACCTGGGCGGCCAGCCCGGCCTTGACCAGCTGTTTCACGTGGTAGTGCACGCGTTGCGGCGTTTGGTCGAGCACCTCGGCGACCTCGGTGCACGACCGCGGCGCGGCGAGCTGCCGCAGCACCTCCACGCGCTGCGGCTTGAGCAGGGTCTCGGCCTGCTCCATCCGGTCCAGGTAGATCACGTCTCTCATCGCAAAAAATACTTTGAACGTTCAGAACTTTTTTGTCAATGGTACTGACAGTTAGCTGACTGACAGATATTGAAATCTGTCATTCGATCGGGCAGGCTGGAGTCCACCGAAGACGACGAAGGGGTTCGAAATGCAGAAGCGTCAGCTCGGCGCCACCGGTCCGGTCGTGTCCGCCCTCGGCCTGGGCTGCATGGGCATGTCCAACGCCTACGGCCCGGCCGACCGCGACGAGAGCATCGCGACGATCCACGCCGCCGTCGACGCGGGCGTCACGCTCCTCGACACCGGCGACTTCTACGGGCAGGGCCACAACGAACTGCTCGTCGCGGAGGCGATCAAGGGGCGCCGGGACGAGGTGCAGCTCAGCGTGAAGTTCGGCGGCATGCGCGACGCCGACGGCGCGTTCATCGGGTTCGACACCCGGCCGGTCGCGGTGGCGAACTTCCTCGCCTACTCGCTGCAGCGGCTCGGCACCGACCACGTCGACGTCTACCGGCCGGCCCGGCTCGACCCGGCCGTGCCGATCGAGGACACCATCGGCGCCATCGCCGAGCAGGTCGAGAAGGGCCGGGTCCGGCACATCGGCCTGAGCGAGGTCGGCGCCGAGACCATCCGCCGCGCCCACGCCGTCCACCCGATCGCCGACCTGCAGATCGAGTACGGCCTGCTGGAGCGGGGCGTCGAGCGCGAGATCCTGCAGACCACCCGTGAGCTGGGCATCAGCATCACCGCGTACGGCGTGCTCTCGCGCGGCCTGATCTCCTCCGCGCCGCTCACCCTCGGGGAGGGCGACTACCGCGGCCACACGCCCCGGTTCCAGGGCGACAACCTGGCCCGCAACCACGCGCTCGTCGACAAGCTCCGCGAGATCGCGCAGGCCAAGGGCGTCACGGTCGCGCAGCTCGCGATCGCGTGGGTGGCCTCGCGCGGCGAGGACGTGGTGCCTCTGGTCGGCACGACCAAGCGTGCGAGGCTTGAGGAGGCGCTCGGTGCCGTCGACGTGACGTTCACCGAGGGGGAGCTGCGGGAGATCGAGGACGTCGTCCCCGTCGGTGCGGCCGCGGGCACGCGGTACCCCGAGCAGCAGATGGCGATGCTCGACAGCGAGAGGTGAGTGCAGTGGCGGAGGCGTTGACCGCGGAGGCGATCCTCGTGGCGACCGAAGAGGTGCTGCGCAGGTACGGGCCCGCCAAGGCGACGGTGGTCGACGTCGCCAAGGCGCTCGGGGTCAGCCACGGCAGCGTCTACCGCCACTTCGCGACCAAGGCCGCCCTGCGGGAGGCGGTGACCAGGCGCTGGCTCGACACGATCCACGAGCAGATGGCGCCCGCGTTCGGCGAGGGGCTCACCGCCGCCGAGATGCTCCGGGCCTGGCTGCAGAAGCTCTTCGACCGCAAGCGGAGCTCGCACGCCGAGGACCTGGAGCTGTTCACGACGTACAAGACGCTCGTCAACGAGAGCAGCGGCGTCGTCGAGTACCACGTCGAGCACCTGGTGGGACTGCTCGCGAGCATCATCTCGGCCGGCGTGGACGAGGGGGAGTTCGCGACGGACGACGTGGGCGGGACGGCCCAGGCCGTGTGGGACGCGACGCAGATGTTCCACCACCCGGCTCACGCCCGGGAGTGGGGGAATCCTCACATCCAGGCCCAGTTCGACGCCGTGGTCTCACTCGTGGTGGATGGACTGCGGTACAACCGAGTTCCGAGTGCCACAGGCGATGCTTGAGGGTCACGGAGGTGAACGGTGCCGCCTGACGAGTGGATCGATCTGCTGGGAGCGCCGGAACGGCGTCCCGACCCGGTCGACTGGGCCGCGGTCCGGGGCCGGCTGGGCACGGCGCTGCCGTCGGACTACGTGCACCTCGCCGAGGCGTACCCGCCGCTGATCGTCGGCGGGTACGTCAGGATCCTGCACCCGACCGCGCGCGCCGGGTTCCTGAACTGGATGACGCAGGCGCCCCAGCTGCTGCGGTCCCTGCGCCGCCAGCCCGGCCTGCGCGTGCACCCGGAGTCGCCGGGCCTGCTGCCGTGGGGCGTCACGGTCAACGACGAGCACTGCCTCTGGTACACCCGCGGCGAGCCGGACGAGTGGACCGTGGTGATCACGGACCTGCGGCGGAGCTGGTCCTACGACGGGACGTTCTCGAGCTTCCTCCGGAAGTTCCTCACCGGCGAGGTCCGGTGCCCGATCTTCCCCGACGACGTCCCCGGTGGCTCCAAGCCGTTCCAGGAGCCCTGACCGGGGGCGTCGTCCCACCCGACCCCCGGTCAGTTCGAGGCCGCGGTCACCAGGGCGTTGCCGCTGCCGGTGCGGCCCGTGACCGTCAGCGCGGCGTCGCCCAGCGGCTCGGCCGAGACGTCGAAGTCGCTGCGGGCGGTGCCGGAGGTGGACACCAGGTCGATCCGCGCGAGCGTGCCCTGGCGGATGCCGACGCGGATGTGCCCGGAGCCCGTGCCCAGCTGGATCTCGCCGGAGGCGGCGTCGGCGACGGTCAGGTCGCCGCTGCCGGTGCGCACCTGGACGTTGCCCTGCACCGCGCCCAGCCAGACGTCGCCGGTGCCGGTGACGACCGTGTTCGTGCCGCCGGCGAGCGACGACACCTCGACGTCGCCCCCGCCAGTCTTGGCCTTGAGCGCGCCCAGCATCGTGCCGAGCCGGACGGTGCCCGCGCCCGAGCTCACCTTCGCCTCGCCGGTCGCCCGGTCCGCGGACACGCTGCCCGTGCCGGTGGTCAGGTCGAGCCGGCCCGCGCCGCCCGTCACCAGCACGTCGGCCGCACCGGTCCGCGAGGACACGTGCGACCCGACGGGTGCCGACACCACCACGGACAACGGCACCGCGCGCAACGGCAGCGCCTTCGACGACTCGATGCGCAAGCGGTTGCCCAGCAGTTCGACGCGGGCCTCGCGCACGGCCTCCTCCGGACCCGCCGCAGCAGGCGCCGCCTTGTCGCCGAACTGGCCGCTGACCCAGCTCAGCACGCTGGACAGGCCCTCGGTCCAGGTGTTGCCCGCGGCGGGGTCGTGCCGCACCTCGACGTGCACGCCCGGCTCGTGGGTCAGGTTCACCTGCACCCGCCCGCTGATCAGCGAGATGTCGATCTCGGCGACACCCTCGAGCTCGAAGCTCTGCTGCCGCACGACGCCCGGCTGCGCGGCCGGTCCCGTCTCTTCCCCCGGTCCGGTCATCCCGCTCACCCCTGCACCCATCCGCGGACGCGCGAGCCGGAGCCCGTCGTCCCGCTCCACCCCTTGTGCCCCTGATGCTTGTGCTTGCCGTGCACCGCGCCCCCCACGGCCTGCTGGATGAACGAGTTCAGCGACACGCCCTGCGCCGCCGCGGCGGCCTCGGCCTTCGACTTGAGCTCGTTGATCATGCGCAGCGTGATGCGGCTGATGTCACCCGTGGCGTCACCTGCGCCAAACGGCGGCACCTCGTGACGCGGGGCGGGCTCCGGCTCCGGTTCGGCCGATCCCGTGACGACCACCTGGACGTCACGACCGGACAGGCGAACGTCCACGACCTGGCCGTCCAGGGAGGCGGTGACCTCCGCGGCCAGGTCGGACAGTGCGTTCATGATCGCCAGTCGCGCGGCTGGCTCGAGCGCTGCGGACAACGCGGCGGCCGTTCGGCGGGTGTTCTCGTCCCCCGCAGACGCGGCCGTCGCCAGGTCCTCGCGCAGTGACGCGATGTACGGCGACAGGTCCATGACACCACTATGACGTCACCGACGACATCGTGCAACCGCCACGTGGTGTCGGAGCTACTGTCGAGCCATGCCGAGAGTGCGTTTGGTGGCCAAGACCGAGTTCATCCCGCCGGACGACGTGCCGTGGACGACCGACGCGGACGGCGGCGCCGCACTCGTCGAGTTCGCCGGTCGCGCCTGCTACCAGTCGTGGGACCGCGCGAACCCGATGACCAACACCAACGCGACCTTCCTGCACCACCTGCTCGACGTGGGCCACCTCGCCGCGTTCGAGCACGGCAGCGCGACGCTCTACCTGACCGAGCTGCCCCGCTCGCTCACCCACGAGCTGATCCGGCACCGGCACTTCTCCTACTCGCAGCTCTCCCAGCGCACCGACCCGACCGACGTCGTCGAGCCGGCGCTGATCGCCCAGGACCCCGAGCTGCACGCCCGGTTCACCGCCGCGACCGAGGCGAGCCTGCGGGCCTACGAGGACCTCGTGCACAGCCTGGAGAAGACCGTCAACGGCCGCCGCGCGCGGCAGATCGCCCGGTCCGTGCTGCCCAACGCCACGGGCACCGAGATCGTCGTGACGGGCAACTACCGGTCGTGGCGGCACTTCATCGCGATGCGCGCGACCGAGCACATCAACGTCGAGCTGCGCGAGCTCGCCGTGGCCTGCCTGCGCGAGCTGGTGAAGGCGGCGCCGAACGCGTTCGCGGACTTCGTCGTCTCGACACTCCCGGACGGCACCGAAGTTGCCTCCAGCCCACTGGTGGTTGAAGGCTGAGCACATGAAGCGGCTCATCGTCGACGTCCGTCCCGGCGAGTACACGGTCACGCGCCTGGCGCCGGACGCCGCAGTCCCCGCCGGGCTGCTCGACCTCACCGACGTGCTCGTGTCGGTCACCAGGACCCCGGACGAGCTGTCCGTCATCGCGCCCTCGTCGTTCGCCGCCGGCGGTGGCGGCGAGGAGAAGGGCTGGCGGCTGCTCACCGTGCGCGGCCCGCTCGAGTTCACGCTCACCGGCATCATGGCCGCGCTGGCGGGGGAGCTGGCGGCCGCCGGCGTCTCGCTGTTCGCGCTGTCCACTTACGACACCGACCACCTGCTCGTGAAGCAGACCGACCTCGGCCGCGCCGTGGTGGCGCTGCGTGCCGCAGGTCACGAACTGGCTGTAGCGCCGGAAGCCTAGGAACCGATCCTCCGGTTGGCGGGTCTCAAGTACCGTCATGCCCTCGGTTCCCGGTAGTAGGAGAGCACACGGTGCACGGACAGGCAGTCGAACCGCGCGTCATCGCGGGCAGGTACGCCCTGGTGGCCGAGCTCGGCCGCGGCGGCATGGGCATCGTGTGGCGTGCCCAGGACCGGCACATCGGTCGCTTCGTCGCGGTCAAGGAACTGCACCTGCCGGACGGCCTCGCGCACGAGGAACGCCGCATCCTCGAGGAGCGCGCGCTGCGTGAGGCGCGCACCGCCGGGAAGCTGAACGACCCCGCCGTCGTGACGGTGTACGACGCCATCAACGAGAACGGCACGACGTACATCATCATGGAGCTGGTCGAGGCGGCGACGCTGTCGACGTTGATCAGCACCCACGGCCCGATGCCGCCCAACCAGGTCGTGTCGATCGCGCTGCAGGCGCTGTCGGCGCTGGAGACCGCGCACGCGGCCGGGATCGTGCACCGCGACGTGAAGCCCGGCAACCTGATGGTCCGCCCGGACGGCAAGGTCAAGCTCACCGACTTCGGCATCGCCCAGGCCGTCGACGACCCGCGCCTCACGACCAGCGGCAGCCTCATCGGCTCGCCCGCCTACATGTCGCCGGAGCGCATCCACGGCCACGAGGCCGGTCCCGCGTCCGACCTGTGGGCGCTGGGCGCCACCCTCTGCTACGCCGTCGAGGGCTGGAGCCCGTTCGAGCGCTCCTCCACGGCCTCGACGCTGCACGCGATCATGAGCGAGACGCCGCGGCTGACCCGCGCCACCGGCGTCCTCGGCGCTGTGATCACCGGTCTGCTGATCGCCGACCCGAACGCCCGGCTCTCCGGCCCGCAGGCCCGCGCGATGCTCGGCAGCATCGGCAACCAGCCGACGCCGCCCACCGGCGTCTCGCCCGTGCAGACCCAGCAGTACCGGCAGGCCCCCGCCGCGGCCGACCCGGCGAAGAAGAAGCGCAACCGCGTCCTCGCGCTGGTCGCCGCGGCGGTGATCGCCGCCGCCGCGTTCACCGGCGGCATCTTCGCCCACCGGGCGTTCACCGCCCCCGGCGGCAGCGACAGCCAGGCGCTGACCTACGGCGAGGGCGGCCAGGTCCCGGTGTTCGCCATGTACGAGAACACCTGCGGCCTCGGCGAGGTCGCGCCGGCCAAGCTGCTCAACACGGACAGCCGCGAGGAGTGCGACAAGCCGCACGACTTCGAGGTGTTCGACGCGATCGACACGCTGCCCGTCGCGTCGAACTACCCCGACGCCGCCTACCCCGGTCAGAAGTCGCTGACGAGCCTCGGCGTCTCCCGCTGCGAGATGACGCTCAACTCGGAGTTCGTCAAGGACGGCGCGAAGCTCAAGCTCACCACGCTCATCCCCGGCGAGAACGCGTGGCGCAAGGACAAGAGCGGCAGCGCCGAACGCAAGATCTGGTGCATCGCCTCCGCCAAGGACGGCAGCAAACTCGACGGCACCATCAGTGCCAAGAAGGACAGCTGAAACGTGAAGCGACGGATCATCTCCGCGTTGGTGGTTCTCGGCAGCATGGCCGCCCTCACGGCGTGCGCCAGCAACGAGGACAAGTTCGTCACCGAGCTCAAGGCCGCCGGGTTCAGCAGCCCCGGCGAGCCGAGCACGGAGAAGGAGAAGAAGTCCAAGAAGGTCGGCAAGCGCACGGTCAAGTCCTCGGAGAAGATCATCGAGGTGGTGGTCCGGGTCAAGGGCTGCGACCTCGAGATGGCCAAGGTCTCCGGGCAGTCGGGCTACTGGCTCGACGAGTTGCACGTGAACGGGCAGGAACCGGACTGGCCGGGCTACCCGGAGAACCTCAAGCGCGACCAGGTCGTCAAGCTGCTCGCCGACAGCTCCTCCAAGCCGACCGGGTTCACCGCCTGCTACCGGCCGAACGAGGCGTGAGCGCCGGTTGTGGTGGAATGGGGTCGTGAGTCTTGCCCTTGACGAACGCAAGGCGCTCGTCGACCTCATGACCGAGCTCGGCCCCGACGCGCCCACGCTGTGCGGCACGTGGCTGACCAAGGACCTCGCCGCCCACCTCGCGATCCGCGAACGGCGCCCGGACACCGTGCCCGGCATCTTCCTGCCGCCGCTCGCGAAGTGGACGGACAAGGTCCAGGGCGACTACGCGCACAAGGCGTGGAGCGAGCTCCTCGACCTCGTGCGCACGCCGCCGTTCTGGATCAAGCCGATCGACGACCTGATGAACACCGTCGAGTTCTTCGTGCACCACGAGGACGTGCGCCGCGCCCGGGCCGGCTGGGAGCCGCGGCCGCACGACGCCCGCCGCGAGGCCGTGCTGTGGAAGTCGCTGCCGGTCACCGCGCGCATGACGTACAAGTCGTCGCCCGTGGGCGTGACCCTGGTCCGGCCCGACGGCGAGCACCTGGTCGCGAAGCAGGGGGCGAACGGCGTCGTGGTCACGGGCGAGGTGGCGGAGCTCGTCATGCTCGCGTTCGGCCGCGACGAGGCGAGGGTGGACTACAGCGGTGACGCCGACGCGGTGCAACGGGTGCGGTCGTTGAACCGAAGTGTCTGAACTCGGGTAGTTTCTGCGCATGCCTGCCAGCCCGTACGCAGGGCCGAACCGCCCGTTCGGCCGCGTTCTCACCGCCATGGTCACGCCGTTCGACTCCCGCGGCGAGGTCGACCTCGCCCGGGCGCAGGAACTGGCGAAGCACCTGGTGGACCTGGGCAACGACGGGCTGGTCGTGAACGGCACGACCGGGGAGAGCCCCACGACGACCGACCGCGAGAAGGCCGCGCTGCTCACGGCCGTCGTGGAGGCCGTGGGCGACCGCGCGACCGTCGTGGCCGGTGCGGGCACTTACGACACCGCGCACAGCGTCCACCTGGTGCAGCAGGCGTCGAGGGCCGGCGCGCACGGCGTGCTCGTCGTGACCCCGTACTACTCGCGCCCGCCGCAGGAAGGCCTGCTGGCGCACTTCACCGCCGTCGCCGACGCCTCCGAGCTGCCGGTGATGCTCTACGACATCCCGCCACGCGCGGTAGTGCCGATCGAGGTCGACACGATCCTGCGCCTGGCAGAACACCCGCGGATCCTGGCCGTGAAGGACGCCAAGGGCGACCTGCACGCGGGCAGCCGGGTGATCGCGAGCACCGACCTCGCCTACTACTCGGGCGACGACCCGCTGAACCTGCCGTGGCTGTCCGTGGGCGCCGTCGGGTTCGTGAGCGTCATCGGCCACCTCGCGGCGGACCGCCTCCGCGACATGGCCGACGCCCACGAGTCGGGTGACGTGGTGCGAGCGAAGGAGATCCACGAGTCGCTGCTGCCACTGCTGCGACCCTTCCGCCGGGTACCCGGCGTGACGTACACGAAGGCTGCGCTGCGCCTGCGCGGACTGGACGTGGGGGAACCCCGTCTGCCGCTGGTGCCGGCCGCCGCCGAGGACATCGAGGCCATCGCGGCCGAACTGGGAGTCAACGCGTGACCCAATCGACCGAACTGCCACCCGCACTGCCGGAAGGCGGCCTCCGCGTCGTCGCACTCGGCGGAATTGGCGAGGTCGGCCGCAACATGACCGTCTTCGAGCACGCCGGCCGGCTGCTCGTCGTCGACTGCGGCGTTCTCTTCCCCGAAGACGACCAACCGGGCGTGGACCTGATCCTGCCCGACTTCCGGGCCATCGAGGACCGGCTCGACGACATCGACGCCATCGTCCTCACGCACGGCCACGAGGACCACATCGGCGCGGTCCCGTTCCTGCTGAAGCTGCGCCCCGACGTGCCGGTCGTGGGCTCGCGCTTCACGCTGGCGCTGCTCGCGGCGAAGTGCAAGGAGCACCGCCAGAACCCGCGCCTGGTCGAGGTCCGCGAGAGCGAGAAGCACCCGTTCGGGCCGTTCGAGCTCGAGTTCTTCGCCGTCAACCACTCGATCCCGGACGCGCTGGCCGTCGCCATCCGCACGCCCGCCGGGCTCGTGCTGCACACCGGTGACATCAAGCTGGACCAGCTGCCGCTCGACGGCCGCCTGACCGACCTCGCCGGGTTCTCCCGGCTGGGCGACGAGGGCGTGGACCTGTTCCTGGTCGACTCGACCAACGCCGAGGTGCCCGGCTTCGTGGTGCCCGAGCGCGAGATCGGCCCGGTGCTCGAGAACGTGATCCGCAAGGCCGACCAGCGGGTCATCGTCGCGTGCTTCGCCTCGCACGTGCACCGCGTGCAGCAGGTGCTGGACGTGGCCGTGCAGTACAAGCGCAAGGTCGCGTTCGTGGGCCGCTCGATGGTCCGCAACATGGGCATCGCCTCGGACCTGGGCTTCCTGAACGTGCCCGACGGCCTGTTCGTCGACCTCGACGAGGCCATGCGGATGGAGGAGGACGAGGTCCTCTTCGTCTCCACCGGGTCGCAGGGCGAGCCGCTGTCGGCGCTGTCGCGCATGGCCCGGGGCGAGCACCGGCAGATCTCGATCCGCGAGGGCGACACGGTGATCCTCGCGTCGTCGCTGATCCCCGGCAACGAGAACGCGGTCTTCAACGTCGTCAACGGCCTCGCCAAGCTCGGCGCGACCGTCGTGCACCAGGGCAACGCCAAGGTGCACGTCTCCGGCCACTCCCCGGCGGGCGAGCTGCTGTTCCTCTACAACGCCGTCCGGCCGTCCAACGTGATGCCGGTGCACGGCGAGTGGCGGCACCTGCGCGCGAACGCCGCGCTGGCCGTGGCCACCGGTGTCGCCGAGGACCACGTCGTGATCGCCGAGGACGGCGTCGTCGTCGACCTCGTGGACGGCAAGGCGTCGGTGTCCGGCCGCGTCGTGGTGGGCCACGTCTACGTCGACGGCCTGTCCGTGGGCGACGTCGGCGAGTCCACCCTGTCCGACCGGCTGGTGCTGGGCGAGGGCGGGTTCATCTCGATCTCCGTCGCCATCGACACCGCCTCCGGTCGCGCGGTGTCGTCGCCGACGATCTCCGGGCGCGGCTTCTCCGACGACCCCAAGGCGCTCGACCAGGTGGTGCCGCTCGTGGAGATGGAGCTGGCGCGCACCGAGGCCGAGGGCATCACCGACACCCACCGCGTCGCGCAGGCGGTGCGCCGGGTCGTCGGGCGCTGGGTGGCGGAGACCTACCGCCGCCGGCCGATGATCGTGCCGACGGTCATCCCCGTCTAGCTTGATCGGTTTGGCGGCGAACGAGCAGCTGGGTAGTGTCGTCCCCTCCCAGGAGGGGACGACATGGAGGAATCACCTGCTGCATGGCTCGTGCGCGGCGGCAAACTCGGTGAACGCGAGGCCGATGCCCTCGAGCAGGGCCTGTTCATCGCAGGCTGGCCGGGCTTGGGCGACATCGGCGGCTGCGAGGATCGCGACGAGCTGAAGCTCGCACTGCGCACGGCCTACCCGGCAGCGAAGAAGGGCTCCGTCGACAACTGGGTCGGCCAGCTGTGGCGTCTGCTGCGTGAGATCCAGGCGGGCGACCACGTCGTGATGCCGCTGAAGAAGACCCGGTTGATTGCGATTGGCCGGGTCAGTGGCGAGTACCGGTACCGCGCGACTCACTCGCCAGGGTGGCAGCACGTACGACCGGTCGAGTGGCTGCGCACGGACCTGCCGCGTGACGCGGTTGGCCCCGATCTGCTGCCGAGCTTGGGATCGTTGCTCACCATCGCCGGCTTGCGCAAGTTCGGGGCCCCGCGCAGGATCGCACGGCTGGCCGAGGTCGGTGTCGACCCCGGCTCCAGCGTGGACGACGCAGTGAGTGCTCTGCCGGCCAGCGCGGTGTCGTTCCTGGCGGACGCGCTGCAGTCCGCCTCTGTGAAGCCCGTCCGGATCAAGGTCCGGCGGCTGTTCGAGCTGTTCGGCGCGCAGCGCAAGTCACCTGTCGCCTCGGCGATGATCGAACTCGCGCTGGCCGAGAAAGGCCTCGTCGCAAAACCGCCGATCATGCACGGCGATGCTGAAGACGTGGTCGTGCTGGAGCCGGCAATCGATGACGATTCTCCGGTCGAGCCCGAGACCGAGGTTCTGGTGGAAGACCCGGTAGAGGATCGGCTGATCAAGTTGCACGTTGGCAGGATCAGGTCCGCCACGGCCGGGATCATCTCGGTGAGGCTGCGCGACCCGCTGGTCAAAGCGCGGACGCTCATGCTCACCCACAACTTCTCGCAGCTCGCAGTGGTCGAGGAGGATGGCGGTCTGCGCGGTGCGATCAGTTGGGAGTCCATCGGCCAGGCGGACATGACCGAGCGTGCTGTGCAGGTCGGGGACGCTCTTGTGCATGCACGGGTAGTCGAGCACAACGAAGATCTTCTCGACCAGATAGCCGAGATCTATGCGACCGGATATGTGTTCGTTCGCGGACCAGACCGCTCGATCAGCGGAATCGTCACCACTGCAGATCTCACGCAGCAGTTCGACGGTCTGGTCAGACCTTTTGTCCTGCTGGAGGAGATTGAGCAGCGCCTGCACCGGACCTTGGGTGCTGCCTTCACCGTCGAGGAGATCGCGACGAAGGCCACACTGCGGCAGCGACAGCAGATCCTCAATGGCCAAAGACCCATGCTCGGTCTCTATCAGCAGGTGCTGAAGGACGAGCAGATGTGGGTGCGGTTGCGGTGGAGGCTGGATCACCAGGAGTTTCTGCTGCTGTTCGACCAGGTCCGCAAAATGCGCAATGACTTGATGCACTTCAGCGGAGGAACGTTGACCAACGACGAACTGGTCCCGCTGCGCGGGCTGCTGCGCATGCTGCGCGTGGTTGATCCGTTGCCATGATCGACACCGGGCGGCGTTGACACTTCCGTGTGAACGCCGCCCGTTCTCGTGACCCCGCTGTGATCTGCGTCGCCCTCGTCCGATAAAGTTTGGTCCCAGACCATGGACGAGGGGGTTCGCCCAATGGCCGACGAGTTCCACCCACCTGGCAAAGACGACATCCTCCTGCCGCCGATCTTCACCTGGCACGAGCCGTTCGGACTGCCGTTCGACCTCTCCGTGACCAAGCCGCAGGTCCTGCTGGTCCTGTCGGTGGTGATCGTGGTGACGTTCTTCCTGGCCACCACCAGGAAGATGAACGTCGTCCCGTCGCGCTGGCAGTTCGCCGCCGAGTCGGTCTACGACTTCGGCCGCAACACCATCGCGCGGGAGCAGATAGGCGCGAAGGAGTTCGCGCCGTACGTGCCGTTGATCGTCAGCATCTTCTGCTTCGTGCTCGTGAACAACCTCTACGGCCTCGTGCCGTTCGTGCAGTTCCCGACTTTCACGCACAGCGGGTTCCCCGCGGCCGTCGCGTTGCTGATCATCTTCCCGCTCTACCACTACGTGGGGATCCGGAAGTTCGGCCTGAAGGGCTACCTGCGCAACCAGTTCGTCATCCCGGACGTGCCGAAGCCGGTGCTGTGGGGTCTGCTGATCCCGACCGAGGTGATCCTGAAGTTCTTCTTCGACCCGGTGAACCTCGCGATCCGGGTGTTCGCGGCGATGTTCGCGGGCCACCTGCTGATCCTGGTGTTCACGCTCGGCAGCGAGTTCGTGCTCCTCCACGCGCCGGTGTACCTGAAACCGGTGTCGGTGCTGGGTTTCGGGCTCGCGATCGCGCTGTTCTTCCTCGAGGCGCTGGTGCAGGTGTTGCAGGCCTACATCTTCGCGCTGCTGTCGGCGCACTTCATCGGGCGGGCGCTCGCCGACCAGCACTGAGCGGTGGCGTCGAACCCGGGCTGTGCCTCGGACCAGGGATGCCGAGGCACAGCCCGTTCGCGCGGCACCTACGGGCGCTGGCACACCAGGTGCAGCGATTCCTCGGGCGTGGCGCCGGGGAAGGACGGGGTGAACACCGGCCGGCTCCTGCGCACGACCCGCAGGCCGACGTCCGCGAGGTGCTTCTCGAAGTTCTCCTCCGAGAACGACGACACCTCGATCTCCTGGCCCATCCAGGGCACGGTCACCTGTTCCACGTCGATCGGCACGGTGGCGAGGAAGAAGTGGCCGCCGGGCCGCAGCCAGGTCGCGATCTGGCCGAGCGCCCGGATGATCTCGGCCTGGGGCATCTGCAGCAGCGAGAAGACCGCGCAGACGACGTCCCAGGACCCCGCCGGCGACTCGAAGTCGCGGACGTCGATCTTGTGGAACGTGGCTTCGGGGACCTGGGTGGCCGCGATGTCGACCATCACCGGGGACACGTCGATGCCCGTGACCCTCATGCCCGCCTTGGCGAGCGTGCGCGCGACGGGAACGCCCGTGCCGCACCCGATGTCGAGCACCCGCGAGCCGGCGGCCTGGGTGGCGGCGAACCAGGCGAGGGTCCCGTGCAGCGCGGGCTGGTGCGACCACGCCCGCTGGTACTCCAGTCCGAGCGTGTCGAAGACCTCGGCCGCGTTCATCCCGCCCCCTCATTTCGGCCCAATCCACTTGAGTGAAGTGTGGAGAACCGCTCTGCACGGCTTCTGGATGGCTTCTGGACGATTCCTGACGGTAGGTTGCTACACGACTGCGGACAGCGACGAAGTGAGACGAGAAGTGCAGAACGAGTTGCGCGTCAGTCTGCTGGGCGCGCTCGCCGCGACGCTCGACGGCCAGGAGCTCGTGCTCGGGCCGCCGCGGCAGAGGGCCGTGCTGGCCGTCCTCGCGTTGCGCGCCAACCACGTGGTGTCCCGCAGCGAGCTGATCGACGCGGTCTGGGGCGACGAGCCGCCCGCGAGCGCCGACAACGGCATCCACACCTACGTCGCCGGTCTGCGGCGGCTGTTCGAGCCGGGACGGGCCTCGCGCGCGCCGAGTTCCGTGTTGCTGTCCACCGATTCCGGCTACCTGCTGAAGCTCCCGGCCGGCAGTTCCGACGCCGCGCTCTTCCGCGCACACCTGGACGAGGCGGGGCGGCTGCGCGACGCACCGGTGGAGGCGCTCGCCGCGTTCGACCTCGCTCTGGGGCTGTGGCGGGGGATCGCCCTGGACGGCGTGCCCGGTCCGTTCGCCGCGGTCGAACGCGCGCGCTTGGCCGAACTGCGACTCACGGCCGTGGAACAGCGTGCGGCGCTGATGCTGTCCGTCGGCCGTGACGCGGAGGTGGCGGCGGAGCTGACGACGTTGGTCAGCGCGCACCCGTTGCGGGAGAGGCTGCACGGGCTGCTGATGTCCGCGCTCTACCGCGGCGGCAGACAGGCGGAGGCGCTCGCCGTCTTCGCGGACCTGCGCCGGGTGCTCGTCGAGGAGCTCGGCATCGAGCCCGGCCCCGAACTGCGCCGCCTGCACGAGCAGCTGCTCGCGGGCCACCACGACCCGCAGCCAGAACCGGCCGCGCCCGTGCTCGTTCCCGTGCAGCTGCCGCCCGAGATCCGCGACTTCACCGGCCGGGCGAAGGAGCTCGCGAAGCTCGCCGAGGTCGTGCCGCACGACCACTCGCCCGCGCTCGTCGTGATCACCGGCACCGGCGGGGTCGGCAAGACCGCGCTGGCGGTCCGCTTCGCGCACCAGGTCGCCACCCGTTTCCCCGACGGCCAGCTGCACGTCGACCTGCGCGGGTTCGACGCGTCGGCGCCGCCGGTGCAGCCCGCCGCCGCCCTGCACCAGCTGCTGCAGAGCCTCGGCGTGCCGCCCGAGCGCATCCCGGAGGACCTGCCGGCGAAGACCGCGCTGTACCGCAGCGTGCTCGCGGGCAAGCGGGTGCTGGTGCTGCTCGACAACGCGCGGCTGGCCGAGCAGGTCCGCCCGCTGCTGCCGGGCCGCTCGTCGTCGATGGTGCTGGTGACCTCCCGCAACCACCTCGGCGGGCTCGTCGCGCGGGAGAGCGCGCACTCGGTGACGTTGTCGACGCTCACGCGCGACGAGGGGCTGGCGCTGCTGACGTCCGCGGTGGGCGGCGACCGCGTCGCCGCCGAACCGGAGGCGGCGGCGAAGCTCGTGGAGCTGTGCGGCCACCTGCCGCTGGCGGTGCGGATCGCCGCCGAACGCGTCGTGACGCGCCCGCACCTCACCCTGGCCGACCTCGCCGGTGACCTCGCGGACGAACGCGACCGGTTGAACCTGCTGGCGACGGGCGACGACGAGGACACGGCCGTGCGCGCGGCGTTCTCGTGGTCCTACCTCGCCCTCAAACCCGATGCCGCCAGGGCGTTCCGGCTCATCGGCCTGCATCCGGGCGCCGAGATCAGCCTGGACGCCGTCGCGGCGCTCGCGGGCGTGCCGGCGTCGCGGGCGCGGGCGTTGCTCGACGTGCTGGCGGGCGGGCACATGCTGGAGGAGGTCGCGCGCGGCCGGTTCCGCCTGCACGACCTGCTCCGCCTGTACGCCACGGAACTCAGCGCCACCGAGGAGTCGTCCGACGGCCGCGACGAGGCCGTGCAGCGCCTGCTGCGGTGGTGCCTCGACACCGCGAACGCGGCCGGGGCGACCATCGCGCCGCCGGACCACCCGGCGTTCCTGCTGCCGCCGCTGTCCACTCAGGACTTCGGCTCGCACGACGAGGCGTTCACCTGGTGCCGCACGGAGTCGTCGAACCTGCTGGCGGTAGCGCGGCTCGCCGAGGACGAGAACTCGCCGGCGGCGTGGCAGATCCCGCTCGCCCTGTGGAACTACTTCATCGTGTCGAGCGCTCTGGACGAGTGGACGCGCACGTACCGCATCGCCGAACGCACGGCCGCACGTGACGGCAACCAGGCAGCGCGCGCATGGGCGGTGCACGGCCAGGGGCTCGCGGCGTTCCGCGGACAGCGTTTCGCCGACGCGCTGGAACTGTTCGACCGCGCGCTGGCGATCCGGCGCGAGATCGGCGACCGCCTCGGCGCGGCGTGGAGCCTCACCGGCCTGGGCATGGCGTACGGCGGCCTGCGCCGGTTCGACCTGGCCGTCGAGCGCTTCGGCGAGGCGCTCGACCGGCACGCCGAGGTGGACTCGTGGTTCGGCGAGGGCGGCACGAGGCTGTTCCTGAGCGACATCCTGCGGCTGGCCGGGAGGCACGAGGAGTCGCTGGCGTCGGCGCGCAGAGCGCTCGAGGTGATGGACTCGCACGGTGCGGTGCACGCCAAGGCGATGGCGTTGGTGAGCATCGGCTGGGCGCGCCTGAAGCTCGGCGAACGGGTCGAGGCGCGCGACTCGTTCCGTGAAGCGGTCGGCTTCCTGCGCGTGCTGGGCGACCGCAAGAGCCTCGCGGAGGCGTTGCACGGCGTGGGGGAGTCGAGCGTCGGGCAGCCGGAGGTGGCGCGGACGCACCTGCTGGAAGCGCTGACGATCTACGAGGACTACGACCACCCGCTCATACCGGAGGTGCGGGCGCGGCTGCACGAGCTGTCCTAAGGGACATCCCGGATGTGCCAGCCGCAATAGGTAGCCAAGCTACATGTCATGCAGAAGCGCGCACGAACCCTGTTGGTGTGGTTGCACGTCATCACGTCCGTCGGCTGGATGAGCCAGGCCGTCGCGTTGCTGGCGCTGCTGCTGTACGGCATGAAGACGGGCGATGTGAAGGCGTTCGAGATGGCGCGCTTCCTCGACCACCGGGTGCTGGCGGTCATGGCGAACGTCAGCGCGTTCAGCGGCATGATGCTGAGCGCGACGACTCCGTGGGGCTACTTCCGGCACTGGTGGGTGCTCGCGAAGTTCGTGATCACCGTCGTGCAGCTCTACGTCGGCATCTTCATCCTCAGCGGCAACCTCGAAGCGGCCGCGCAGGGCCACGTCACGGCCTGGATGCCGGTGGGGACGTCGCTCATGATCGGCGCGATCGCCTTCCAGGCCTGGATGAGCGTCGCCAAGCCGTGGGGCCGCACGCCGTGGGCCGATCCCAAGGTGAAGCTGCCCACGGCGGGCACGGCGATGTTCGTGGTGGCCCTGGTCGTTCCCGCCGCGGACTTCGCGGTGAGCCTTTACAGCGGCGGCCCGAGGCCGTTGTTCATGCTGGTGACGGTGATCGCCTGCTCGATCACACGGGTCGCCAGGGGGAGGAACCGGTCGTCGGCCGCGTCGGGTCGTGGAACGCCGGCAGGTCCGGTTCGTCCAGGCGCAACGGCACCAGGTTCTCGGTGATGGCGAGCATGATCCGCTCGTGCGCGCGGCGGGCGTCGCCCATCGTGTCGGCCCGCAGGTCCGACAGCTCCACCGGCTTGCCGAAGTGGACCTTGAACGTCGGCCGCCTGCGGACCGCGCGCAGCCACGACACCAGGTACGGCTTGACGTCCTTCCAGCCGCTGACACCGAGGTTGCCCCAGTAGACGGCCTCGTGCGCGCCCCACTGGCTGATCGGGACCACCGGGATGCCACCGCCGAGCGCCATGCGGGCGACACCGGTCTTGCCGCGCTCCGGCCACATGCCGGGGTCGAGGGTGATCTTGCCCTCGGGGTACACGGCGATCGGGTCGCCGCCCTTGCTCAGCGCCTCGACGGCCCGGTGCATCGCCTCGCCGACGTTGGCCGACCTGCGGTCGACGCGCAGGTGACCGCACGCCTTGAGAGCGGGCCCCAGGACCGGCGCGTCGAGCAGGCCGCCCGCGAGCATGAAGCGCGGGTGGACGCCGACCTTGTGGCAGGCCGCGATGAGCACCATCGGGTCGAGGTTGCCGATGTGGTTGGACGCCAGCAGCAACGGCTTGCCGACGAGCTCCGGCGGGATGTCGCCCGAGACCTCGAGCTTGCCGGTCAGCGCGATCAGGCCCCGGTCGACCACCATGAGCACGCGCCAGAAGAGCGGTGTGGACACGCGGGGCAGCGTACGGCGTGTCGTGCGGACACCGTGCACGATCGGGGGAACCATGGGGTTTCGGGCGCGTCCCGGTTGCAATCGGGGCTGGTGAGGCGCAAGGGACTACCTTGTACCCATGGCCGGGCGTACAGGGACTTCGAGAAAGACCACGTCACGCGGCAAAGCACCAGCAAAGCCGCGCGCGCGTTCCACTGCTGCCAGAAAGCCCGCACCGCGCAGGGGCGGCGGCGTGGTGAGCGCCCTGTGGGGTGGACTGGGCCGCGGCGTCGGCAGCGTGGTCCGCGCGATCACCGGCACCAAGGGGCTGGAGCCCGAACACCGGCGTGACGGCATCGGCCTGTTCCTGATCGCGCTCGCGTTCATCACCGGTGCGGGCGTGTGGTGGCAGGCGGGCGGCCCGGTCGGCCAGTGGGTCGACGTCGCCGTGCGCAGCTCCGTCGGGTTCCCGGCGGTGATCGTCCCGGTCGTGCTGCTCGGCATCGGCGTGACGCTGATGCGCACGGACTCCAAGCCCGAGGAGCGGTTCCGGCTCGTCGTCGGCGGTGTGCTGATGACCGTCGGCGTGCTCGGCATGTTCCACCTGATCGGTGGCCTGCCGATGGACCCGGTGCTGCGCCGCGACGCGGGCGGGGCGCTGGGGTACCTCGCCGGCGGGTTCCTCGCGCAGGGCCTCACGCCGTGGGTCGCGGGCCCGCTGCTCCTGCTGATCTTCGTCTTCGGCCTGCTGTGCGTGCTGCACTGGCCGGTTCGTGAAGTGCCGCAACGACTTCGCGCCCTCGTGCACCGCGAGAGCTCCGCCGAGCCCTTCGGGGAGGAGGAGCCGGTCGAGGAGGAGCCGAAGCCGGCCCGCCTGCGCCGCCCGTCCCGCCGCCGCCAGGCCGCGGAGACCGCCGCCGAGGAGGAGCCGCAGGCCGAGCTCCCGCTGGAGGAGCCGGAGCCCGTCGTCGCGAGGCCTCCCGTGCAGCGGGAGAAGAAGACCGCCGCAGCCGCCGCTGCCGCCGCCCCGGCCATGGCGGTGCGCGCGGTCGAGGGCGACTACCAGCTGCCGCCGCCCACGATCCTCAAGGACGGCGACGCGCCGAAGGCCCGCAGCAAGGCCAACGACCAGATGATCGAGGCCATCACCGGTGTGCTGGACCAGTTCTCGATCGACGCCCAGGTCACCGGCTTCACCCGCGGCCCGACGGTCACCCGCTACGAGGTCGAGCTCGGCCCCGGCGTGAAGGTCGAGAAGATCACCGCGCTGACCAAGAACATCGCCTACGCCGTCGCCACCGACAACGTCCGCCTGCTCGCGCCGATCCCCGGCAAGTCCGCGGTCGGCATCGAGGTGCCCAACAGCGACCGCGAGATGGTGCGCCTGGGCGACGTGCTGCGCTCGCCGTCGACGCTCAAGGACACGCACCCGATGGTGGTGGGCCTGGGCAAGGACATCGAGGGCCACATGGTCACCGCGAACCTGACGAAGATGCCGCACCTGCTCGTCGCGGGCTCCACGGGTTCCGGCAAGTCGTCGTTCGTGAACTCCATGCTGGTGTCGCTGCTCGCCCGCGCGACGCCGGACGAGGTCCGGATGATCCTGATCGACCCGAAGATGGTCGAGCTCACCCCGTACGAGGGAATCCCGCACCTGATCACGCCGATCATCACGCAGCCGAAGAAGGCCGCGGCGGCGCTGGCGTGGCTCGTGGAGGAGATGGAGCAGCGCTACCAGGACATGCAGGTCAACCGGGTGCGCCACATCGACGACTTCAACCGCAAGGTGAAGTCCGGTGAGATCACCGCACCGCCCGGCTCCGAACGCGAGTACCGCCCGTACCCGTACATCATGGCGATCGTCGACGAGCTGGCCGACCTGATGATGACCGCGCCGCGCGACGTCGAGGACGCGATCGTCCGCATCACGCAGAAGGCCCGTGCCGCCGGCATCCACCTGGTGCTGGCGACGCAGCGCCCGTCCGTCGACGTCGTCACCGGTCTGATCAAGACCAACGTGCCGTCCCGCCTGGCGTTCGCGACCTCGTCGCTGACGGACTCGCGGGTCATCCTCGACCAGCCCGGCGCCGAGAAGCTGATCGGCATGGGCGACGGCCTGTACCTGCCGATGGGCGCGGGCAAGCCGGTGCGCATCCAGGGTGCGTTCGTCGGCGACGAGGAGATCTCGCAGATCGTCGACTTCACCAAGAACCAGGCGCAGCCGGAGTACACCGACGGCGTCACGTCGCAGAAGGCGGGCGAGAAGAAGGAGATCGACGCCGACATCGGCGACGACCTCGAGCTGCTGGTGCAGGCGACCGAGCTGATCGTGACGTCGCAGTTCGGCTCGACGTCGATGCTGCAGCGCAAGCTGCGGGTCGGGTTCGCGAAGGCCGGGCGCCTGATGGACCTGCTGGAGACGCGCGGCGTGGTCGGCCCGTCGGAGGGGTCGAAGGCGCGCGAGGTGCTGATCAAGCCGGACGAGCTGGAGTCGGTGATCTACCTGATGCGCGGCGGCGGTCCCGGCGAGGACGAATAGCCGCCTGGTCCGGCCGGTCCCGACGCTGACGCAGGGGTCCCCCCGAACCGGGAACCCCTGCGTTTCACCGTACTCACCGGGTCTGACAGTTTCTCGCGGTCAGTCCGGCGGGCCCTGCCAGCGCCAGCCGGTCTGCGGTTCGCGGCCCGGCAGCTCGGCGCGGTTCGTGGCCCACAGCAGGCCGGTCCACGGGTCCACGTCCAGGTCTTCGTGCGGGAACATCCGCGTGAGCACGCGGGCGCACACGTCGCGCGGCGGGTCGAGCGCCAGGCCGAGGCCGCGGGCGATGTCCTCGCCGTGCACCAGCACCTCGACGCACCCCATGCCGGCGAAGTGGGCCGGGCCCGCGACGCCGGTGGGGTGGTAGGCGCGGGCGGACGGCGCCGTCGTCCGCACCACCGAGGAGAGGACGCGGCCGCCGGTCACCGCGAACTCCAGCACCTCGGCCGGGCTCGCGTCCTTCTCCGCCACCGCGAGGAAGCGCACGTAGCGGTCGGCGGGCCGGGCGACGAGCTGTGCCGCATAGGACAGCAGGCAGTCGCCGATGTGCTCCGCGGTGTCCCGGCCGGTCCACTCACCGGTGCCGGGCGAGGTGGCCCAGTCCCGGCCGGTCGCCTGGCCGAGTACGCCGGCCAGGCACGACACGGCCGCGTCGAGGTCGTCAGCGGTCACCGTCACCGCGGCAGGATAGTCAGGCGCTCACCGCACTCCTGCCTGCCGCATGATCGCCGCAGTCGACGAGCCGCTGCCGCCGAACTGGCGCACCGCCGCGTAGTAGATGTCCGCGGTCCGCTTGCACGTCCAGTTGCTGCCGCACTGGTGGTACATGTCGCTCTTGAAGTTGTCGTCGATGCGCAGCCGGTTCGCCTCGGAGAACCGCGTCTGCCGCTTGAAGTTGCGGTAGCCGAAGTCGTGGCGGTGGCAGGCCGGCAGGAACTTGAAGCCGAACGGGTTGTCCGGCGAGTACGAGCAGCCGTCGGACGACCAGTCGAGCTGGTCGGCGTAGGGCTGCTGGGCGCGCAGTGTCGTGAACTGGCTGAGGGACTTCGAGAACAGGTAGTCGTCGGTCACCGCGACGGCGTCCACGGCGTGCGCCGGGGTGCCGGTGAAGAGCAGGGACAGGGTGGCCGCGGCACCCACGAACGCCGAGCGCAGGGTCTTCGACATGGCGAGCTCCTCGGTGTGAGCAGGGTCTCGCCCAGTTGTAGCCGGTGATCGATTGCCACCGGTAGACACGATCCGGTGAACGTCAGGTGAGGACGCGGCCGCACGCGATCGCCGTGGCCACGCGCAGGTCGCGCGGCAGGCCCAGCGCGTGCAGCACCTCGTTGTCCGCGACTCCGCCGAGCAGGTACCCGCCCAGCCCCTGCTCCGCGAGGCGCAGGCAGATGCTCTGCGCGGCGGCACCGGCCTCGACCAGGCCGAAGCGGCCCGCGCGTTCGCCGTACTTCTCGAACGCCTCCGCGTCCGCCAGCACCAGCACGATCGTCAGCGGTGGCACCGACGGCGTCCCGAGGACCTCGGCGAGGTCTTCCGGGGCCGGGCCGATGTCCTGCAGGGCGTGGCGGCGGATGTCGTACCGGACCGCGCGGCCGGCGAAGAACGCGTAGCAGCGCAACGACTGCAGCCCGCCCGCGGACGGGTAGCTGGTGTCCGTCAGGGCGCCGAGAACCGCGCCGAGCTGCTTGTCCGTCAACGGTTTCGGCGCGAACTCGCGGGTGCTGCGGCGCGCCCGGAACAGCTTCTGCAGCCGGTCGCCCGGCCTGGGCAGCGCGACGGGCGGCGACGGCAGCTCCAGCGGGTCGACCAGCGGCGGCTGAGGGCGGAAGTCGCGCAGCCGGTCGCCGAGGCGGCGCCGGTGCAGCGGGGAGAACCGGCTGGCGGCCCAGAAGTCGTCGAACATCGGCGTCACCCCAGCGGATGCGGTGCGGGATTCGGGAACACGCCCGGCGAGGCGTGCGGGTAGCGCCAGTCCAGTTCCCGGGCGCGGCCGCCGAGGTGCGGCCAGCGGTGGTCCGCGTGCAGCGGCGCGAGGTCGGGGGACAGGGCGCGGACGCAGTGCAGGCCGACCGCGGACAGCTCCGGCGTGGTCAGCTCGCGGTAGGCGAGCCGGAGGCCGGCGTCGTCCAGCGCGTGCACGAGCTCGGTCAGTTCCGCCGCGGTGCCCGTGGCCCCGGCATCGCGCGGCGGGTCCGCCTCGGAACCGGAGAACCACGGCAGCGCGTCCCACCGCGCAGGGTGCGTCGCGTGGTGGACGGCGTGCAGGTCGAAGTCGGTGGGTTCCCCGGCGGGCCGGTCGCCGTTGCGCGCCAGCCACACCTCGATGAACACCGTGCCCTGCACCCACTCCTCGTACGCCTTGCGCACGGCGTCCCCGACCGTCGCGCGGCAGGCGAGCCCCAGCGTCGGGCGTGGCCTGCCGGCGATCGGCAGCGACCCCGCGACGGCGACCACCGGGTGCGGGCTGTAGGCGGGGGTGAGGTCGAACGCCTCGACTCCGCCGGGCAGGTCCGCGGCGAACCGCGGCGGGGCGAGGGAGTGCAGCCAGGTGGTGGTGAACGCGTCGCGCTCGACCAGTTCCTGCACCGCCCTCAGCAGAGCGCTGGTCGCCGACGGTCCCGCGGCGAGGCCGGACGACGTCGTGGGCAGGCCGTAGGACGCGTCCAGCCCCACCAGACCGGCGGGCACGCGGACGGGTTCGTTGGCGGGCAACGTCCACGCCCACGTGTACGGGGTGTCGACGTACCCCTTGCGGTAGCGGTGACCCGGGGCCACGCGCTGCTCGACCGTGTGCAGGCTGAAGTGCTCCAGCGGCCAGCACGGCCCGTCGGTCGCGATCTCCAGCCGCGCTCGCGCGGCGGCGTGGCGTTCCAGCGCCTCGGCGATCGCCGCGACCTTCGACGTGCCCCCGGAGGTGCCGCCGGTGGCGAACGGTTCCGGCACCGCCGCCCAGCCCTCGACGTCTACATCGGACAGACTGCGCGGCACGGGGTGCAGCCGCGACACCACGCCCTGCCGCCACCCGACCGCGCGCTCGGCCAGCGCTTCCGCGACGGTCCTCATCGCCGCGCCCGGTTGCGCCGGAAGATCCAGAACCCGAGCGCGAGCGCGCCTCCGAGGTACAGCACGGCACCGGTCACCGCCGCCACGTCACCCAGCTGCGCGATGCCGCCCAGAAGGGGCAACGCGACGAACGGCTCGACGCACCACAGCAGCACCCAGCCCAGCAGCCGGACCACGCTCGCCCACGGCTTCGGTGAGCGCGCGAGGAACCCGGAGGCGACCGCCCAGCCCAGCGCGGCCGCGGCGGCACCGGCCCACCAGCCCCGGTGCAGGTCCAGGACCGCGCCGTCGGCGACGAACGGTGACACCAGCACGAGCAGCGGGAAGATCGCGGCGGGCAGCACGAGCGCGCCGCGGGGTTTCGGCAGTTCCGCGGTGTCTCGGCGCAACGCGACCGGGATCTGCACGGCCGCGCCGACCGAGGAAACCGCGCAGCAGCAACAACAGCAGCAACAGGTGGGCGTCGCGGCGCTGGTCGCCGCCGCACCGGGTGAGAACTGGTCAGGTAACCGGACTGCCGTCGCGTTCATGGTTCCCCCAAGGAAGTGAGACGCGCCCGAACTCGACCGTCGGGCAGATGTCGCACCCGGCCGCCGGCAGCACGCTCTCCCGCGTCGTCGTGAACTCGTCGAGGTGGACGGTCACGACCGTGTCGAGCAGCGCCAGTGATCCGGTGCGGATGTTCTGGACCGCTTGCAGAGCAAGGGAAATCGGGAAGTCGAAGGCCAGTGCGCCGGGGATCGGGGGAGGAGGCGGGTCGCCCCACCGCCGTCCCGCCCGCACCGCGAGGCACCCGAGGCAGGCGCCGCCACCCGGCACCACGAAGGGCCCGATCGCGGCGGTGTGGTGGTAGGCGAGGTCCAGCAGCAGGTGCGGGACTCGCGTCTCGCGCGCCACCTCGACCAGGTCGAGCAACGTCCCGGTCGTGCGCACGACGAGCAGCAGGTCCGGCTCGTCGTCGTGCGGCAGCCGCTCCACCAGCCCGGCGGGCGCCCGGCCGACGACGCGCGTGCCGACCTTCACCGGCTTCCCGTCGCCCGCGGGCGGCAGCCCCGCCGGCCGGAGCGCGCCCAGGGTCCTGAGCTGGGCCACGTGCCGGCGCACCGGTTCCCCCAACCGGCTCTCGTCGACCGTGCGCGCCACTCCCCGCAGCTCCGGCTCGAACAGCCCCGCCAGTGCCACGGCCACCGCCCCGGGCAGGTCGGGGATCAGGTACACGAGATCCGCGCCCGCGTGGACGACGAGCCCCTCGTCCCTGATCTGGGCGCTCCACGCGGGGTCAGCGACCAGGCTCATCCTCGTCCCCCCTCTGCAGGAAGCTCGCGATCTCCTGCTCGCTCGGCAGGTCGCCCGCCGGGTCCACGATGTTCTCCGCGATCGGCGGCAGCGGCTGCTCGGCCCACGCGGGCTGGAAGTCGTCGCTGGGCAGCAGCCCGTGCCGCGACGCGAACTCCTCGGCCGCGTCGCGGATCGACTCCCGCAGCGTCCCCACGACCGCGGTCTCCGCGGTGTAGGTGAGCTCGACGAGCAGCGACCGCACGTTCTCCAGCTGGTTCTCGTCGCCCGCCTTGCGCGCGAGCTCCGGCCAGAACTGCCGCTCGAACAACCGCACGAAGTCCGCCGCCACCGCGTCGGTCGCCGTGCGCAGGCGCGTGAAGCTGTCCATGACGTCATCGCTGGGCACCCGCAGGCCGGCGAGCCTGCCGCCCGCCTCGAGTGCCCAGCGACGCGCGTGCGGCCAGCCGTACTTCCACCGCACCAAGCCCAACCGCATTGCCCGGAGGAGGAGTCGCGGTTGGACGTCTCCCATCGGAACGAGGTGGCGGATGTCGCGCACCTTGATCCGGACCCAGTCGTCGGGCCCCTCGGTCTCGCCCATGCCGAGCACCGCGGCGACCGACTCGCCCTTCTCGCGCGCCGAGATCAGCTCCGCGATCGCGGGCAGCGAGAACCCCCGCTGCTGCAACCGCTGGACCAGCGTCAGCCGCTCGACGTGCGAGGCGTCGTAGTACGCCACGCGCCCCTGCCGTCTCGGCGCGTGCAGCACACCCTTCGTCTGGTACATGCGAATGGTGCTGCTGGGCAGGCCGACGCGGGCGGCGAGCTCGTCGACGGTGAGCGATTCGGACACGCCCGTAGCTTCGCGCCACCCGGTTAGTCGAGTCAAGACTCTTCGAGTGATCACTCGAAGAGTTACAGCTCCAGGAGCATCCGGCTGTTGCCGAGCGTGTTGGGCTTCACGTAGCTGAGGTCGAGGAACTCGGCGACGCCCTCGTCGACCGACCGCATGATCTCCTCGTAGACCTCGGGGCTCACCGGCGTGCCCTCGATCTCCACGAACCCGTGCTTGCGGAAGAACCTGGTCTCGAACGTGAGGCAGAAGATGCGCGCGAGCTCGAGCTCGCGGGCCGTCGCGATGAGCTGGGCCACGATCCGGTGCCCGACACCCTTGCCGAGCGCGAGCGGCGACACCGCGACGCTGCGGATCTCGGCCAGGTCCTCCCACATGACGTGCAGGGCGCCGCAGCCGAGCAGCTCGCCGTCCTCCTCGGCCACCCAGAACTCCTGGACCGCCTCGTAGAGCGTGACCAGCGGTTTGGCCAGCAGGACCTTGCCCGCGTATCCGTCGATCAACGCCTTCATGGCGCGCACGTCGCTGGTGCGGGCGCGCCGCACGACTACCCCACTGGTCACAACCGTCAAGTATGGAGCGGGCGCCCGGGACGCCTGCGGGCAGAGGTCGCGGCGCGATTCAAACCCGCGGAGCGGAGCCGGTTACGCTGAGCACCGTGTCTTCTCCCACCACTCCGCGACGCGTGTCGCTGCTGACCCTGGGCTGCGCCCGCAACGAGGTCGACTCCGAAGAGCTCGCCGGGCGGCTCGGCGAGGGCGGCTGGGAGCTGGTGGACGAGGGCGCGGACGTCGTCGTCGTCAACACGTGCGGCTTCGTCGAGCAGGCGAAGAAGGACTCGGTCGACACGCTGCTCGCCGCGTCCGACACCGGCGCCAAGGTCGTCGCGGTCGGGTGCATGGCGGAGCGCTACGGCAAGGAGCTCGCGGACAGCCTCCCCGAGGCGGCCGCGGTCCTCGGGTTCGACCAGTACAACGACCTCGCCGAGCGGCTGCAGGACGTGCTGCACGGCAAGCCCGTCGAGTCGCACGTGCCGGTGGACCGCCGCACGCTGCTGCCCATCACGCCGGTGCAGCGGCAGGAGGCCAAGGACGCCGTGCAGGTGCCCGGCCACGGCTGGGGGCCGACCAAGACGCCCCGCAAGCGCCTCGACGACGCACCGGTGGCGCCCCTCAAGATCGCGTCCGGCTGCGACCGGCGGTGCAGCTTCTGCGCCATCCCGAGCTTCCGCGGCGCGTTCGTGTCGAGGCACCCGGACGAGATCGTCTCCGAGGCCATGTGGCTCGCCGAGAACGGCGTCAAGGAGCTGTTCCTCGTCAGCGAGAACTCCACCAGCTACGGCAAGGACCTGCCGCGCGAGCAGGGCGCCCTCGAGCAGCTGCTGCCGCGGCTCGCGTCCATCCCGGGCGTCGAGCGGGTCAGGGTCAGCTACCTGCAGCCGGCCGAGACCAAGCCGAGCCTGGTCGCCGCCATCGCGAAGACCGACAAGGTCGCGAACTACTTCGACATGTCGTTCCAGCACTCCAGCGAGCACGTGCTGCGCCGCATGCGCCGCTTCGGCGACACCGACAGCTTCCTCAAGCTCGTCTGGCAGATCCGCGAGCACGCGCCCGAGGCGGGCATCCGCAGCAACTTCATCGTCGGCTTCCCCGGTGAGACCGAGGCCGACCTGGCCGAGCTGGAGCGGTTCCTCACCGAGGCCCGCCTCGACGCCGTCGGCATCTTCGGCTACTCCGACGAGGACGGCACCGAGGCCGAGGACCTCGACGGCAAGCTCGACGCCGACACCATCGCCGAGCGGGTGCAGCGCATCGGCAACCTCGTCGAGGAGCTCACCAGCCAGCGCGCCGAGGACCGGGTCGGCACCGAGGTCACGGTGCTCGTCGAGACCGAGGAGGACGACGAGAACGACTGCGTCGGCCGCGCCGAGCACCAGGCTCCCGAGGTCGACGGCGAGTGCATCGTGCTGGAGGCCGAGGGGCTCAAGCGCGGCGACTTCGTGCGGTGCCGGGTGGTCGACTCCGAGGGCGTCGACCTGATCGTCGAGGTAATCCCGACATGACGGAGGCCAGGAAGGTCCCGCTGCTCAACGTCGCCAACGTCCTCACGATGGCGCGGCTGGCGCTCGTACCGGTCTTCCTGTTCTCCCTGTTCGAAGCGGGCGGCTTCGACACGACGTGGCGGCTCATCGCGTTCGCGATCTTCGCGGTGGCGAGCTTCACCGACCACATCGACGGCACGCTCGCCCGCAAGCACGGCCTGATCACCGACTTCGGCAAGATCGCCGACCCGATCGCGGACAAGGCGCTGACCGGGTCCGCGCTGGTGGGCCTCAGCATGCTCGACGTGCTGCCGTGGTGGATCACGATCACCATCGCCGTCCGCGAGGTCGCCATCACGCTGCTGCGCTTCTGGGTGATCCGCTACGGCGTGATCCCCGCGAGCCGCGGCGGCAAGGCCAAGACGCTGGCCCAGGTCATCGCGATCGGGCTGTTCGTGCTCCCGCAGAACGACGTGCTGGAGCTCATCGCGTGGGCGATCATGGCGCTCGCGCTCGTCCTCACCGTCGTGACGGGAATCGACTACGTCATCCGGGCGTTCAAGATGAAGGCGAGAGCAGGCAGGGCGGTGCTGTGACCGGCGTCGTCGAGCTGCTCCAGCAGAGGAACCAGACCGTCGCCACGGCCGAGTCGCTCACCGCGGGCCTGCTGTGCGCGACGATCGTCGACACACCGGGGGCGAGTGCCGTGGTCCGCGGTGGGTTGATCGTCTACGCGACCGAGCTCAAGCACGAGCTCGCGGGCGTGGATCAGCAGTTGCTCGACGAGCACGGTGCCGTGCACCCGGACGTCGCGGTCCAGCTGGCCGACGGCGCACGGGTGAGGTGCGGCGCGGACTGGGGTGTCGGGCTGACGGGAGTCGCCGGGCCCGGTCCGCAGGACGGGGTCGCTCCGGGCACGGTCCACATCGGCTTGAGCGGGCCTGGAGTGTCCACAGTGCGGACGATCACTGTGAGTGGCGACCGGACAGCGGTGCGTCTCACAGCCGTGGAAAAAGCGCTGGTCCTGCTCTCGGAATACTTGCTGATCACGCCGGACGGGAACAAACGGTGACCGGCCGTTCGTTCGCCCTTGGCGGACGTGTTCGGAAGTCACTGCCCGTTGTCGGTGTCGATCGGTAACGTAGGGACACGGCCGGCCGGAAGGAGGCGCGCGATGACCGTGCTGCTGCGCGAGGCGATCGGTGATCGGCTTCGCCATGCCCGCACCAACCAACGCCGCACGCTGCGCGAGGTCTCTCGGACCGCCCGCGTGAGCCTGGGGTACCTGTCCGAGGTGGAGCGCGGCCGCAAAGAGGCGTCCAGCGAGCTCCTCGCGGCCATCTGCGAAGCACTGGAACTGCCGCTGTCCGAGCTGCTGCACCACGTCGCGTCCGACATCGGCGCCGTCCAGCAGACGCCGGACACGGTGCCCGACACCGTCCCGGACGGGCGGGCGGACCGCGGCAAGCTGGAGGGCGGCCGCGTGCTGCCGTCCACGCTGTCGGACGACCTGTCCGACCTGCGCCTGCAGCCCATGCTCACGCACCGGCTCACCAGCAAGATCGGCGAGACGCCCAAGGCGGTAGTTGCTGCTTGATCCCCCTGTCGTTCCGGCCCCGCACTCCGCCAGGTGTGCGGGGCCGCCTGCATTCGGGTGGCGTGTGGTCCGGGCCACGTGACCGTCTGCAACAAGAACGACTCCCCGTACGTTCAACTGACAACGACGGCGGCGTGCCGGACGCCAGGCAACGGCTTGGCCACAGCACACTGGGTCACCGCGTCGCAGGGCGCGGGTGCGGGCAGGATTGGCACGTCGTCAGACGTGTACTCCTAAGTCCCGGGGTGGGTCAGGGTGTTCCCGGATATCTCCCCGTGTCGGTGGATACGCCGACGCACAATTGAGACGATGGATCCAACACCGGCACCGAGAAGGCAGGGCGTAGGAGATGGCCAGTCCGTTCGTGAAGTTCTGGAAGTACCTGATGGCGTCGTTCTCGACGAAGATCGACGAGCACGCTGACCCGAAGGTGCAGATCCAGCAGGCCATCGAGGAGGCGCAGCGTCAGCACCAGGCGCTCTCCCAGCAGGCGGCAGCCGTCATCGGCAACCAGCGGCAGCTGGAGATGAAGCTGAACCGCCAGCTCGGCGACGTCGAGAAGCTGCAGGCCTCCGCCCGTCAGGCGCTCGTGCTCGCCGACGAGGCGCGCTCGAAGGGCGACGAGCAGAAGGCGACGCAGTTCGAGAACGCCGCGCAGGGCTTCGCCACCCAGCTCGTCACCGCCGAGCAGGGCATCGAGGACCTCAAGACGCTGCACGACCAGTCGCTGCAGGCCGCCGCGCAGGCCAAGCAGGCCGTCGAGCGCAACTCGATGATGCTGCAGCAGAAGCTGGCCGAGCGCACCAAGCTCCTCAGCCAGCTGGAGCAGGCGAAGATGCAGGAGCAGGTCTCCGCGTCGCTCAACCAGATGAGCGAGCTCGCGGCGCCCGGCAACGTGCCGTCGCTCGAAGAGGTCCGCGACAAGATCGAGAAGCGCTACTCCACGGCCCTCGGGTCCGCCGAGCTCGCCCAGAACTCGGTCCAGGGCCGGATGCTCGAGGTGCAGGCCTCGACCACCCAGATGGCCGGCTCGTCGCGCCTGGAGCAGATCCGCGCGTCCATGCACGGCGGCCAGCAGGGCACGCCGCAGCAGGTCACCGCGGGCAACAGCGCGGCGGCGCAGATCCAGGCCGAGATCGCGCAGCGCGTCCAGCAGGAGCAGAAGACCACCCAGCAGCAGGTCCCGCCGGCTCAGCACTGAGCCGCGGGGGAGGAGTCAGCAGGTGATCATGGAGCCCTGGAGAAACCGTCCCAACAACGAGATCGTCCGCAAGGTCGTCGGCGAGTTGGGTGCGTCGCTCCAGGGCCACCCGCTGGCCGAGCAGGCGCGCTACCGCCTGCAGAAGTGGAACGACCCGGTCGCGAAGCTCGAGCGCAAGCGCAAGCGGACCAACGCCGTGCTCACGTTCTGGCTGGTGCTGATCACGATCTTCGGCACGCTCGCCGTCTTCGGCTTCACCGGCGTGCTCGACACGTGGGCCGCGGTCGGCGGCACGATCGGTGCGGCCGTGCCCGGCCTGCTCGCCGTGCGCAGCGGGTTCAAGCTGCGCGAGCTCACCGCGACCCGGCAGCGGCTCGCGCTGTCGCCGCCGCCTCCGCCCCGGCCGCCGCTGCCCGCGCACATCTCGTCCGCGCGGGTGCCGATGGAGAAGCTGCACACCGCCGAGGACGCGATGGCGGAGCTGCTGCGCCAGCTCGACTCGCCCGCGCTCACCACGATGCCGGCCGAGTCGGTCCAGCACGCCCGTCAGACCGCCCTGGAGGCCTCGTCGGCCATCCGCGCGGTGTCCGGGCAGCTGCAGGCCGTCGAACGTGCCAGGGACACCGCACCGCACTTGGAGCGGGCCCAGCTCGTCGAGGGCGTGCGGGTGCTCAGGATCCAGCTGGCGGACGGTGTGGACCGCTACTGCGCGCTGGTCGCCGAGGCGGGCAAGGCGCTGGCGGTGAGCACGCAGTTCCAGGACCCGCGCGAGGTGCTCGACGACGCGACGGACCACCTGGCCGGTCTGGCGTCCGCGATGCGCGACGTGTCCGGCTATTCAGCGCACTGAGATGTAACTCTCTGTGATTGCATACGCCTAATCGACGGTTCTCTCTGGAGATCCTTACGGCGATCGTGTGATTATCAGACCGTTACCTAGCCGTAGTCACTACATGGCGTGGCAGGATTCCGGGGTCGGTCTGCGGGAAGACCGGCTGAAACGCCGGGAGGCAGTGCGTTGGCGTTGTGGACCGTGCACGGGGACGGTCGGATCACCGACAGTGAAACCGTCGCACCCCAGGAACGGGTGAGCTGGCCGCTCACCATCGGGTTCGGAGTGCAGCACCTGGTCGCCATGTTCGGCGCGACGGTGCTCGTGCCCACCGCCACCGGCCTCCCCGTCGCCACCACGCTGCTGTTCTCGGGCTTGGGCACGCTGCTGTTCCTGGTGATCACCAAGAACCGCGTCCCGAGCTACCTGGGCTCGTCGTTCGCGTTCGTGGCGCCGCTCGTGGCCGCCCGCGAGCAGGGCATGGCGGCCCAGCTCGGCGGAGTCGTCGCCGCCGGCCTGCTGGTGATCGTCGTCGGCATCGCCGTGAAGGCCCTCGGCGTGCGGCTGCTCGAGTCGGTCATGCCGCCGGTCGTCACCGGCGCGGTCGTGATCATCATCGGCCTGAACCTCTCGCACCAGGCCACCTCGAACTTCGCGGACCAGCCCGTGCTGGCCGCCGTCACGACCGCGGTCATCCTGCTGGCGGGCGTGCTCGGCCGCGGGCTGCTGTTCCGGTTCTCGATCCTGCTGGGCTTCGTCGCCGTCTGGGCGGGCGGGCTGCTGGCGGGCGCCGTCCCGCAGGCCCGGTTCACCGAGCTGCGCGAGGCGGCGTGGGTGGGCCTGCCGCAGCTGCACCAGCCGGAGCTGCGGCCGTCCGTGGTGCTGCTGATGCTGCCCGTCGTGATCGTGCTGGTGGCGGAGGTCGTGGGCCACGTGAAGGCGGTCGCGGCGCTGACGGGGCGCAACCTCGACGGCAGCGCGGGCGACGCGATCATCGCGAACGGGCTGTCCACGGCCCTGTCGGGCCTCGGCGGTGGCGTCGGGACGACGACGTACTCCGAGAACATCGGCGTCATGGCCGTGACCCGCGTCTACACGACCGCGGCGTTCGCGTTCGCCGGTGTCTTCGCCGCGGCGCTGGCGTTCTCCCCGAAGGCCATCGCGCTGTTCGCCACCATCCCGCCGGGGGTGCTCGGCGGCTGCACGCTGATCCTTTACGGCCTGATCGTGCTGATCGGCGTGCGGATCTGGATGGACCGCGGCGTCGACCTGTCGAACCCGGCGAACGCGATGGTGGGCGGCGCGGCGCTCGTGGCCGGCGTCGGCGACCTGACCATCGAGGTCGGCGACCTGGAGCTCGGCGGAATGGTGTGGGGTTCGCTGCTCGTCGTGATCCTGCACCCGGTCATGCGGTGGCTCAGGGCGGCGCGGCACAGCTGACCGCCACCTCTTCGAGTGGTTTTTTCCCTCCACATCGGACCGATCCTGCATCCGGTCCTCGGAGGGAGTCTCGTCATGGTCGCCGCGTACTACGTGGTGCTCTTCTTCGCCTGCGCCATCATCGCGGGCAGTCTGGTCTCGACACGCATCCGATTGCTGCGTCATCGCCGATGACGTCCTTGGCGTGGTTGATGGTGCCGCTCGCGATGATCGGCATTGTGCGTGTGTGCGTCGTCCTCGTGGCGGCTGACGTCTACGACCTGTCGTTGCACAGGTACCTCCCCCTGCCCTACGAACCCGAGGTGTGGGTGGTCATCCCGGCCTACAACGAGGAGCTCTGCGTCGCCCGCGCGGTCCAGTCCGTTGTGGACAGCTCCTATCCGGACGTGTCGGTGGTCGTCGTCGACGACGGCTCGACCGACGGGACCCTCGCCGCGCTGGCCGGGTTCGGCGACCGGGTGCGCGTCGTCTCCCAGGAGAACGCGGGCAAGGCGGCCGCGATCAACGCCGGCATGCGGCTGGTCGGCGACGGGCTCGTGATGGTGCTGGACGCCGACTCGATGCTGTCCCGCACCGCCGTCGCGAAGATGGTGGCGCACTTCGCGGATCCGATGGTGCTGGCCGCGGCGGCGAACGTGAAGGTGGCCGGGCAGCGCGGCGTGCTGGGGTGGGTGCAGCGCCTGGAGTATGCGGTGGTGCACCGGCTCAAGCAGGGCTACACGGTCTTCAACTGCGAGTACGTCATCGGCGGTGTCGGGTCGATGTTCCGCACGTCGGTCGTGCGCGAGTGCGGCTACTTCGACACCGACACGATGACCGAGGACATCGACTTCTCGATGAAGATCCTGTCGCGGCGCGGGAACTTCGACTGGCGAATCATCTTCGCGGCGGACGCGATCGCCTACACGCAGGCCGTGCCGTCGTTCCGGGGCCTGCTGAGGCAGCGGTTCCGCTGGAAGTTCGGGCGCCTGCAGGCGTTCTACAAGCACCGCTCGCTGTTCTTCGGCTCGACCTGCTCACGCCTGCTGTCGTGGGTGCATCTGCCGTACACGGCGGCGGGCGAGGTGCTCGTGCTGTTCGAACCGGTCTTCGTCTACGTCGTCATCAGCGCGACGTTCCGGACGGGCTGGTTCACCGGCATCCTGCTGCTGTGCGCGGTCTACACGGGCGTGGCGCTGTTCACGATCATCGGTGACCTCACCGAGTCGTGGCGCGCCAAGGCGCCGTTGCTGGCCTTGGCGCCCGTGGCGTACCCGCTGCTGATGGTGATCGTGGTCGTGGACTTCGTGGCGGTGCTGCGGTCGGCGCTCACGGTCCTGCGCGGCTACCGGCCCGCGGGCCGCTGGGAGCACGTCGAGCGCACGGCGCCTCAGCTCCCGGCTGACAGCGCCCGGTTGATCCTCGACAAGAGCCCGGGTCCCTCGTAGATGAACCCGGTGTAGATCTGCACGAGGCTCGCGCCCGCGTCGATCATGCGCTTGGCGTCGTCGGCGGTCGCGATGCCGCCGACGCCGATGACCGGCAGGTCGCTGTTCCTGGTGATGAACCGGACCACGTCGTTCGCGCGCTGGGTCAGCGGCTTGCCGCTCAGACCGCCGGTCTCGTCGCGATGAGCGCTCTTCAGGCCTTCACGGCTGAGGGTGGTGTTCGTGGCGATGAGGCCCTTGATGCCGTTGCCGGCGCACACCTCGATGACCTCGGCGATGGCGTCGTCGGTGAGGTCGGGGGCGATCTTGACCAGCATCGGCTTGGCCGTGGCGCGCGTGAGGGCCTGGACGAGCTCGGTCAGCGCGCCCTTGTCCTGCAGGCTGCGCAGGCCGGGCGTGTTGGGGGAGCTGACGTTGATCGCGTAGTAGTCGCCGTGGTCCCGCAGCGCGGTCAGCGAGTTCAGGTAGTCCTGGACGGCGTCCTCGACCGGCGTGATCTTCGACTTGCCGAGGCTGATGCCGAGCGGCGCCCGCAGCGTCGTCCGGCCGAGCTTCTCGGCAAGCGCTTGCGCACCCGCGTTGTTGAAGCCCATCCGGTTGATGATCGCCTCGTCCTCGCGCAGCCGGAACAGGCGCGGCCGGGGGTTGCCGGGCTGGGCGTGCCAGGTGACGGTGCCGACCTCGACGAACCCGAACCCGAGCGCGGCCCACGCGGGCAGCGCGCGGCCGTCCTTGTCGAGGCCCGCCGCGAGCCCGACGGGGTTGGGGAAGCGGACGCCGAAGACCGTGCGGGGGTTGTTCTGGCCGCGGGCGAACCGCGCGAGCGGGCTCAGCCGCGCCATGGCGGCGAGCGTGGTCTCGTGGACCCGCTCCGCGTCGCCGCCGTGCATTCCGAACAACGCCCTGCGAACCACCTGCTTGTAGACCACGCGCCCACCCTATAACGCCAGTTCAGGATGGGATCGCGGTCACATCGGCCTGGGCACCTTGATCGTTGCCTGCTCGTCGAGCGGCATCCTCGGCTTGGTCCGGAACGTCACCGGCAGCGACCGCAGCCCCCTGCTGCCGAGCGACACCCGCCACCCGAGCGGCTGCGCCGTGTCGAGCGCGAGCCCCGAGCACCGCTCCAGCAGCGTCCGGAACGCCACGTCGCCCTCGAGCCGGGCGAGCGGCGCGCCGAGGCAGAAGTGCATGCCGTGCCCGAACGCGAGGTGCTGCCGGTCCGCCCGCTCGATGTTGAGCTGGTCCGCCCGCGGGTAGCGCGCGGTGTCGTGCTCGGCGGAGGCCAACGACAGCAGCACCACGTCGCCGGCGGGGATCTGCACGCCGCCGATCGTGAGCGGCTGGGAGGCGAACCGCAGCACGTGCGAGGCCGGCCCGTCGAAGCGCAGGAACTCCTCGATCGCGCCCGGCAGCATCGACGACGAGCGCTGCAGCAGTTCGAGCTGCTCCGGGTTGCGCAGCAGGGCGAGCGTGCCGTTGCCGACGAGGTCGACGGCGGTCGTGTAGCCCGCCACGAGCAGCAGGAACGACAGAGAGGCCAGTTCGCTGTCGGTCAGCGCCGCCTCGCCGGTCGTGCGGGCGAGGCCGCCGATCAGGTCGTCGTCGCCGGAGGTCCGCTTGTGCGCCACGAGGTCGCGCAGGTAGCCGGAGGTCTCCTCGCGCGCCGAGGCCGCGTCCCCGTCGGCCAGGCCCGTCACCACGTCGGCCCAGTAGCGGAAGTTCTCCTGGTCGACGGCGGGGACGCCCAGGAGCTCCATGATCACGGTGATCGGCAGCGGGGCCGCGAAGTCCGCGATCAGGTCGCAGCCGCCGGAGTCGGCGAACCCGTCGGCGAGCGACGCCGCGAGCTGCTCGATCCGCGGGCGCAGGGCGGCGATCCGCCGCGGCGTGAGCACGTTCGACACCGCGCGGCGCAGGCGCGTGTGGTCGGGGGCGTCGCTGTTCATCATGTGGTCGGAGAGGTCCCCGAACCACCAAGACGCGAAGTGCGGGTGGCCGCGCAGGGGTTCGGCGAGCGCGGAGCCGTGCGAGGACAGCAGCGGGTTGTCCAGGGCCGCGCGCACGTCGGGGTAGCGGGTCACGAGCCACATCGGCACGCCGAGGGTCTCGACCCGGTGCACGGGGCCCGACTCGCGCAGGTTCTTCAGCACCGAGTACGGGTCGTCGGTGAAGCCCGGGCGCAACGCATCCAGATTTACCGCCATATCGAAGGACACGGCCGGACGGGCGTCTCGGTTCAACCGGATTGGCATTGTGGGCAGAAGTACACGAATCTGCCCTCGATCTCGTCCGATCGGACTCTTGTGCGGCATCGCAAACACGGTCTGCCGGTGCGCTCGAATACGTAGTGCTGGACGCGGAGGTCGCCCGTGGTCGACTGCTCCGGCCGCCACTGGTTGGCCTGCAAGAGCTTCCGCGACAGCGCCACCGCACGTGAGGGGTCCACGGCGGACACCGGGGCCGTCGGCAGAACGCGCAACAGGAAACACACTTCCGCGCGGTAGAGATTGCCGACTCCGGCCATCACCCGCTGGTCCAACAATGCGATCCCGATGGGCCGGGAAGGATCGGCGGTCAACCGCCGAACGGCCTCAGCGGCGTCGAAGTCCTCCGCCAGAAGATCAGGACCGAGATGCGAGATGAGCTCATCTTCGCGCGCTGTCGGAACGAACTCCATGTCGTGCAGCGCGAATCCGATGGCCTGCCGGTCGTCGACCTCGAACACCGCGCGGGCCTGGTGCGCGGGACGGCGCCAGCGCTCGCCCGGCCGGTAGAGGTGCCACGAGCCGTCCATCCGGAAGTGGCTGCGCAGGCTGTTGCCGTCGGAGAAGTGCGTGAACATGTGCTTGCCGTAGGTGCGCACGCCGAGCACGTCCAGGCCCGCCAGGTCGATCGTGGCGAGCCTGGGGTGGCGCAGCTCGCCCTTCAGCAGCGTCTTCCCGGCGAGCGCGTCGTGCATGCGCTTGCCCGCGAGGAAGACGGTGTCGCCCTCAGGCATCCACCGCTTCCTGGATCTCGTCGTCGTCGAAGTCGTGGTGCACCGCGCGGCGCCGGCTGCGGGAGATCCGCTGGATCCGGGCGAGCAGCAGGTTGAACGCCAGCGCCACCTCGCGCGCGCCCGGCGTGCCCCACTCGTGGATCGGCATGCACGCGCCCTGCGCCTGCTGCACCGCGAGCCGGTCCGGCAGCGCCACCGGCATCACCAGCGGGCCGAAGATGTCGCGCAGCTCCTCGATGCGGAACTGGTGCTCGTGCGAGCGCGGCCGCACCCGGTTCACCACGACGCCCAGCGGTTGCAGGTCGGCGTTGTTGGCCTCACGCTCGTTCTGCACGGCCTCGAACGCCCGCTGCACGCCCGCCACGGCGAACATCGTCGGCTCGGTGACCAGCAGCGCCCGGTCGGCCGCCACCAGCGCCGAGCGGGTCAGCTGGCCCAGCGAGGGAGGGCAGTCCATCAGCACGAGGTGGTACGGGAACTCGTCGTACATGTCGCGCAGTGTTCGCAGCGCGTCTTTCAGCCGGTGCAGGCGCGACTCGTTCGGATCCGGGTGGTTGAGCAGCTCGGCGTCCTCGGACCCGGACAGCACGTCGATGCCGTCACCCCATCTGCTGGGGCGGATCGCCTGTTCCAGGTTCTCCTCCGACGGGTCCTGCAGGACGTCGTAGATGCTGGCCTTGGACTCCTCGGGTTCCAGCGTCGACGTGGCGTTGCACTGCGGATCGAGGTCGATCACCAGAGTGCGGACGCCACGGCGCAGGGCGGCAGAGGCCAGGCCGAGCACCACCGTCGTCTTGCCGACGCCTCCCTTGAGGCTGAGCACGGACACCGTATGCACAGACCTACTCTAGGGTCTCCTACTCTGTGTGCCATGCGACCGGACGCCGTACAACGGGTGCTCGACGCCGAACTGGCCGCCGCGCGGGAGCGCAGGGGCGGTGAACCGCCGCGCGTGCTCGACGTCGGCGGTGGCAGCGGCGTCTGGGCCGTTCCCCTCGCCGCGGCGGGGTGCGCGGTCACGGTCGTGGAGCCCTCCCCGAACGCGCTGGCGACGCTGAACACCCGTGCGCGCGAGGCCGGCGTGACGATCGACGCGGTCCAGGGCGACACCGACTCGCTGGGCGTTCCCGCAGGTGAGGCCGATCTGGTGCTGGCCCACGGGCTGCTCGAGGTCGTCGACGACGCACCCGCCGCACTGGCCGCGCTGGCCGTCGCCGTGGCGCCCGGCGGCGCGGTGTCGGTGCTGGTCGCGAACCGGTACGCGGCGATCCTGCACCGCGCGATCGCGGGCCGGATCGTCGACGCGCGCAGGCTGCTCGACGACGAGGCGGGCCAGCTGGCGGGCACCCGCGACCCGTTGCAGCGCCGCTTCGACGTGGCGAATCTCGAGAAACTCGTCCTCGAATCCGGTCTGGCTGTCGAGATCCTGCAGGGTCACGGCGTAGTTTCTGACCTGGTGCCCGGAGTGGTGCTCGACGCCAACCCCGGTGCCGCGGACGCGCTCGCCGAGCTGGAACTGGCCGCTGCCACGCGGTCCCCGCTGCGCGACGTCGCCGCCCGCCTGCACGTGCTCGCCCGCCGTACCGCCTGACAGCGTTTGCATTCGGGACTTCTGGTCCCGGGGAGTGGTCCCGAACGAGTTGGCGGCGAAAGATGATGTCTCCGCTGCCGAAGTAGGGAACCGACGCGATGGAAAGTTCCGACCTGCTGGCCTCCCTGGTCAACGAGGCCGTTGCGGGTGACCGGCTCGCCGTGGAACGGCTGCTGGCGTCCGTGCGGCCCCTCGTCGCGCGGTACTGCCGTGCGCGCGTTGGCCGCCATGAGCGCGCGTACGCCTCCGCGGACGACGTGGCCCAGGAGGTCTGCCTGGCGGTCCTGACGGCTCTGCCCTCCTATCGCGAACAGGGCAGACCTTTCCTCGCGTTCGTCTACGGCATCGCCGCCCACAAGGTCGCGGACGCGCACCGGGTGTCGGCGCGCAACCGGTCCGAACCGGTCGCCGAGGTGCCGGACGGGCCGTCGCTCGCGATCGACCCCGAGGAGAACGCGCTGCTCGGCTCGCTCTCGGTGCGCCTGGGCCGGCTGCTGCGGGTGCTGCCGGACAAGCAGCGCGAGATCCTGCTGCTGCGGGTCGTCGCGGGGCTGTCGGCGGAGGAGACCGCGGAGGCGACCGGCTCGACGCCGGGGGCCGTCCGGGTGGCCCAGCACCGCGCCCTGGCGAAGCTGCGGACCTCGGTGGGGGTCGAGGAGCTGATCTGACGGGCCTCGGGGGCTCTCGGTCAGACCGTCGTGGGCAGGAAACGGCCTCGGGCAATTACTCGCCACGAAATCACCGAATCGGCGGAACGAGCCGGTTTCGATTACGTGGAGTGGTTGCTCAACGCCTGTCACTCCCTGCTGTCTGTTGCTCCATCCGGGTGACAATTGAAGTTTCTCCATACTTTCCGCATAAGGAGTGACGGATCGCACGTCTCCTCTCCGGGACGAAGACGAGGGGACCTTTCGGATGGAGACTTCGGCAGTCAACGCGGAGCTGGTCAGACTGGCTGTGCTCGGCGACGGCAAGGCCACTGATCTGCTGCTTCGCTATTTGCGACCGCTGGTGGTGAAGTACTGCCGCGCGCGGGTCGGCCGGTCCGCGACGACCGCGGACGACGTCGCCCAGGACGTGTGCCTGGCCGTGCTGACGGCGCTGCCGAACTACCGCGAGCAGGGCCGGCCCTTCCTCGCGTTCGTCTACGGCATCGCGGCGCACAAGGTCGCCGATGCTCATCGCGCGCTCGCTCGTAACCGTGCGGAGCCGGTGGCCGAGGTGCCGGACCAGGCCGTGCGCAGCGGGGGACCGGAGGACCGCGTCCTGCAGGGCGAGCTGAACGGGACGCTCGGGCAGCTGCTGCACCTCCTGCCGGAGAAGCAGCGCGAGATCCTCGTGCTGCGCGTCGTGGTGGGGCTGTCGGCGGAGGAGACCGCGGAGGCCGTGGGGTCGACGCCGGGTGCCGTTCGTGTTGCCCAGCACCGTGCGTTGGGGCGACTTCGCAAGGAAATCACTGCTTTGAGTGTCCCGATCGGGTGACATTCGTTTGCATTTGTGACAAGTAGTGCGGAGTGCGTGGGGTGGACGCACCCAAACGACATACCTAGAGGGCAGGAAGACGCCGACATAGGGACCAGGGGGCATGGGAAGTTCGGACTCAGCGCTTGCCGCCGACCGGCTGCGCACAGACGGGGTGCTGATGCAGCACTTCCGCGAGTGGGGGCTTTCCGGCCCGCGCTGGGAGGAGTTCCACCGTCAGCTTCTCGCCCATGGTCTCGAAGTTGTTACGAAGCTCGTCCGCTCGGGTGCGATGTTCGCCCGCTGCGACCAGCAGGGCCGGTTCCTGCAGCGGCAGGAGATCCCGCCGCAGGAAGCGGAGGAACTGGCGAGCGACGCGGTGTACGAGGGGTACGTCATCTTCCGCGACCGGGGGCTGCTCGGCCGGGAGTGGACCGTCGAGCACGGCCAGCCGTTGAACGAGTACTTCGTCAACGCCTGCGTGCTCGCGTTCCCGAACGTCTACCGCCGCTGGCAGACGCGGGGGAACGGCTGGCAGGACGTGCGGCTGGTCGACACCGTGGCCTCGCTCGAGAACGTGGTGACCGAGGGGACCCCCGAGGACGCCGTCATCGAGCAGGACGCCGTCAACGCGGCGTTCGCGGCGCTGAGCGAGGACAACCGGCGGCTGCTCTTCCTCCATGACCAGGGCTACTCGCACGCGGAGATCGGTGAGCTCTTGCGGCTCACCCCGCGTGCGGTCGAAGGACGGATCCGGCGCGCGAGGCTCTCCGTGCGCCGGCTTCCAGAAGAGGAACGGTGATCTGCGTGGAGTTCACACCCGGCCTGCACCGCAAGGTGCCCGACGGAGCGGTTCAGCGCTCCTCGGTCGGAGGCCCGGTTGCAGCTTCGAGGGGGACGCTCGACGCGTTGGTGGACCGGACGGCCGGTGGCGCCACGGGACCGGTGGACCCGCCTTCGCCCTCCTACTACACGGGTCGTCCCGAAGTGGCCGACGACCACGTCGCGCGCGCTGTGGCCGGCGACCGCCGTGCCATCGAACGGCTGCTCGGCACCATCCGGCCGTTGGTCGTGAGGTACTGCCGTGCGCGCGTCGGCACGTTCGCGTCGGCGGACGACGTCGCGCAGGACGTGTGCCTGGCCGTGCTGACCGCACTGCCGTCGTACCGCGACCAGGGACGGCCGTTCCTCGCGTTCGTCTACGGCATCGCGGCGCACAAGGTGGCCGACTCGTTCCGCAGCTTCTCGCGCAACCGCGCGGAGGCCGTGCCCGAGCTGCCCGAGTCGATGGACACCGCGGCGGGTCCGGAGCAGCGGGCGATGCAGGGCGAGCTGTCCGACCAGATGTCGAAGCTGCTGCGCGTGCTGCCGGAGAAGCAGCGCGAGATCGTGGTGCTGCGGGTGATGGTGGGACTGTCCGCGGAGGAGACGGCCGAGGCCGTGGGGTCGACGCCCGGCGCGGTGCGGGTGGCCCAGCACCGCGCGCTGACGCGGCTGCGCAAGGAGATCAATAACGCCAGCGGATGAGGTTCGCGACCCCCTGCGGACTGGCGTCCCGGTAGCGCTCGATCTCCCCGCGCCGCACGTCGGCGATGGTGCCCGCGAGCTCCTGGCCGAACGCCTCGGTGAGCACGGTGTCCTTCTCGAACTCGTCGACGGCCTCCCCGAGGGACGCCGGCAGGCGCGGGACGCCGTCGAGCAGCGCCGGGTCGACGTGCAGCCCGTCCGGCAGCGCCGCCTCGGTGGCGATGCCGTCCAGACCGGCGGCGACGACCCCGGCGACGAGCAGGTACGGGTTCGCGGTGAGGTCGAAGCACTTGATCTCGAGGTTGTCCCGGATCAGCCGCAACGCCGTCTCCCGGTTCTCCTCGCCCCACGCTGCGAACGGCGCCGACCACGTGTGCGGCACGAGCCTGAGGTAGCTCGCGAGAGAGGGACAGCCGATCGCGCACAACGCGCGGAGGTGGTGGAGCACTCCGGCGCTGAACTGCTTCGCCTCCTCCTGGAAGCCGTCGAAGAGGTTCGTGCCGTCGCGCCAGAGGCTCACGTGCAGGTGGCCGCCGTTGCCGACGCCGCCGTTGACCACCTTGGGGGAGAACGACGGGCGCATGCCGTGCTTGAGGGTGACGGCGCGGACGGTCTCCTTGACGAGCACGGCGGTGTCCGCGGCGCCGACCAGGTCCTCCGGCGCGGTGGACACCTCGAACTGGCCGGCGGCGTACTCGGGGTGGAACTGCAGGACCTCGACGCCCTGCCGGTCGAGCGCCGCGAGGAGGTCGACGCAGTAGTCGGACAGTTCGACCTGGCGCGCGTGGCCGTAGGCGGACCCGCTCGTCGCGGGCACCCAGTCGTCGGTGTGCGCCTTGCCGACGCACCACTCGATCTCGAACCCGGCCTGGGCGCCGAGGCCCCGCTCGGCGAGCCGCTGGACGGCCCGGCGCGCCTGCAGGCGCTGGTCCATCGGGTACGGGACACCGCTCTGGAAGTGGCGGTCGGCGGGCGCCCACGCCCAGCCCGGCTGGCCCGCGAGCACGGTGAGGCGGTCGAGGTCGGGGTGCAGCCGCAGGTCGCCGACCGGCCCGCCGGCGAACCGGCCCTGGATGATCCAGTCGTCGAACAGGAACACGTCGAACACCGGTGAGGCGCCGACGCCGTGCGCTGCCGCGTGGGCGAGCCGGCGCAGCGGGACGGACTTGGTGCGGGTGATCCCGCTGTTGTCGACCCAGGTGAGCGCGACCACGCGCACGCCCTCGGCGTCGAGCCGGTCGACGAGCCCGGTCGCCCGGTCGAACCGCTGGTCCCGCTCGGCAGAGTCCACGATGCTGAGCTTATGGCCATCCTGCCGTTCGTCGCCGAGATCGGGCTGATCGACCACCACTGCCACGGTGTGTTGCGCACGGACAGCACACGCGCCGAGTTCGAGTCGTTGTTGCTGGAGGCGGACGAGGTCTCGCCGCTGGGCGGCTCGTTCTTCGACTCGGCGGTCGGGTTCGCGGTGCGGAGGTGGTGCGCGCCTCTGCTGGACCTGCCCCGGCACGCGCCCGCGGAGGAGTACCTCGAGCGGAGGAACTCCCTGCACGTCACCGAGGTGACGCGGACGTTCCTGATGGCGTCGGGCATCCACACGTTCCTGGTGGACGGCGGGTTCCAGCCGGAGCGGCTGGTCGCGGGGCCCGACCTGGCCTCGCTGACCGGCGGCGCCGCGCACGAGATCGTGCGGCTGGAGGTGCTGGCGGAGTCGCTGCTGGACGTCGTGCCACCCTCGGAGTTCCTGACCGAGGTGCGGTCGCGGCTCGCCTCCTCGACGGCGGTGGGGGCGAAGTCCGTCGCGGCCTACCGGGCCGGGCTGGACCTGCCGGGAGCGCGGCCGGCCGATGCCGAGGTCGTCGCCGCGGTGTCGGCGCGGGAGCCGGGGCGGCTGGCGGACCCGGTGGTGATCGCGTGGCTCACCTGGGAGGCGCTGGACGCGGGGCTGCCGCTGCAGTTCCACGTGGGGTACGGCGACTCGGACATCGACCTGCACCGGTGCGACCCGTCGCTGCTGACGCCGTTCCTGCGGGCGACGGCTTCGCTTGGGGTGCCCGTGCTGTTGCTGCACAACTACCCGTTCCACCGGCAGGCCGGATACCTCGCGCAGGTGTTCCCGCACGTGTTCTGCGACCTGGGACTGGCGACGCACGGGCTGGGGCACCAGGCGTCGCGCGTGTTCGCCGAGGCGCTGGAGATCGTGCCGTACGGGAAGTTCCTGTTCTCGTCCGACGCGTTCGCGTTGCCCGAGCTGTACTACCTCGGCGCGTTGCTGTTCCGGCAGGCGTTGTCGGACTTCCTCGCCGACGGGTTGCGGCGCGATGCGTTCCTCGAAGAAGACGCGCACCGGATCGCACGGATGATCTCGTCGGAGAACGCGGCACGCGTGTACGAACTGTAGGATTCTGCTCGAACGGGCGTTCGAGAGAGGTGTTCATGGGTCGCAGCGCGAACCTGCCACGCGGCTTGGTCGATCGCTTCCGCGCGCGTGACGGCGTCTGGCCGGACGACACGGGCTGCCGGATGCTGCACGTCGACATGGACGCCTTCTACGCGTCGGTCGAGATCCGCGAACGTCCCGAACTCGCGTCCGTGCCCGTCGTGGTCGGCGGTGTCAGCGGCCGTGGTGTGGTGTGTTCGGCCAACTACCTCGCACGGGAGTACGGCGTGCGGTCCGCGATGCCGACCGCCCACGCGCGCCGGTTGGTCCCGGACGCCGTGTACCTGCCACCGCAGTTCGACCTCTACCACGAGGTGTCGCGCGGGGTCATGGCGATCTTCCGCGACATCACGCCGCTGGTGGAGCCGCTCTCGCTGGACGAGGCGTTCCTGGACGTCGGCGGTGCGCTGCGCCGGCTCGGCCTCACGCCGGGCGGGGTGGGGGAGCTGATCAGGTCCCGCGTCTTCGAGGACCACGGCGTCACGTGCTCGGTCGGGGTGGCGCCGACGAAGTTCCTCGCGAAGCTCGCCTCGGGCATGTGCAAGCCCGACGGCATGATGGTCGTTCCCTCTTCTTCGGTGCTGGAGTTCCTGCACCCGTTGCCGGTGTCGGCCTTGTGGGGCGTGGGCGCGAAGACCGCCGCACGCTTGGAGGAGCTGGGCCTGGAGACGGTCGGCCAGGTCTCCACCACACCGCTGCCGCGCCTGCGCCGCCTGATCGGCGTGGCGCTGGCCGAGCACCTGCACGGCCTGGCCGCGGGCGTGGACGACCGCGCCGTGGTGCCCACGTCGCGCGAGAAGTCGATCGGTGCCGAGGAGACGTTCGAGGTCGACCACCTCGACCGGACCCTGTTGCGCCGCGAGCTGCTGCGCTTGTCCGAACGCTCGGCGTCGTCGTTGCGCCTGAAGGGCCTGCGCGGCCGGACGGTGTCCATCAAGGTCCGCTTCGCCGACTTCACCACGATCACGCGCTCGCGCACCCTGCCCCTCGCGACCGACGTGACCCAGGAGATCTACCGCACGGCCGCCGAGCTCCTCGACACCCAGGTGCCTCCCGGCGCGGTCCGCCTGATCGGCGTCCGGATCGAGGGACTTGACAACGCCGACTCCGCCCAGCAACTCGTCTTCGACGCCCCGGAGAACGGCTGGCGCGAAGCCGACCAAGCCGCCGACCAGGCCCGTTCCCGCTTCGGCTCGCTGGCCATCCGCCCGGCCTCCCTGCTGCGCGACGGTCCCGAGAGGACCGGCCAGACCGCTCCCAAGCCCGAGTGATCGCAACCTGTCCACAACCCGGAAGTTGTCCACAACTTCCCGCTCACCCCACTTCCCCCGGCGCCCCCCACCCCACGATGGACCCATGCGCCACCCCATCGACCTGGAAGCCCTGGGCACCCTCTTCGTCCACCGAGTGGCCCCGGTGGCCGCCCTGCTCCACATCGGACTGTCCGCGTCCCTGATCGACGAGCGCTCCCGCCCGGGAGGCCCGTGGCAGCGCCTGTTCCCCGGCATCTTCCTGCTGACGAGGGCGGGCCCCTCCCGCGAACAGCTCGTCCAGGCCGCCCTCCTCTACGCGGGCGAGCGAGCCATGCTCACCGCGTTCGACGCCCTGTACCTGCACGGCATGAGAGCGGTCCTGCCCACGGCCGACGCGATCCACGTGCTGGCCCCGCGCCACTCCCGCGCCTGGGGCCACGCCACCCTGCGCCTGGAACGCACAGACCGCCTCCCGCGCCCGGTCATCCGCAGGGGCTTCCACGTGGCCCCGCTGGAACGAGCCGCGGTGGACGCCATCCGCCGCACCCGCTCCATCAGCGACACGAAGGCCATCCTCGAGGAGGCCACCCACTACGTGGGCGTGCAGGCCCTGCGCGCCGAACTGGCCCTGGCCCCGCGCAAGGGCACCACCCTGGCCCGCACACTCCTGGGCGAGTCCCCGGCCCGCCGGCTGGAACGAGCGGTGATGGACCGCCGCCCGCTCCCACTACCGCACTCCCGCACTCCGCTGGCCATCAGCTAGCAGCACGGCAGTCCCCGGTGCCCGCCCGGCGCGGGCGGGCACCGGCTCCTCACCCCCGTCGCACCCCACCCCAACACACCCAGCCCCCAACACACCCAGCCCCCAACACACCCAGCCCCCAACACACCCAGCCCCCAACACACCCAGCCCCCAACACACCCAGCGCGCAACACACCGGCGCGATCCGCACCCTCGCGGTGGTCGCTCACCCTCCAGGAGGTCCACTCGCCCACGAGCGCGGCCAGCCCCGCCCCTCGGAGCGCCCTGCCTTGCCCAGCCCGCGCATCGCGTCGACCTGCCCACCGCGTCGACCTGCCCACCGCGTCGACCTGCCCACCGCCTCGACCCGCCCACCGCCTCTGCCCGAACAGCCCGCGCCCCCGTCGTCGAGCCGAGCCGCACCACCCGAACCGCACCCCTCGCCGCCCGGCCGCCCAACTCCCCGCCAACCGACCACAGTCCGTCCCCGACAAGTCCCGCCCGCGGCCCCGCGTCCCCACGGCAGCCTCACCACTCCGCAACCGAACCCCCGACCCGTGACCGCAGCCCGCCTTCCGGCGCACCCCGGCGACGTCCCTCCATCCCGCATCCCGCCGCCCGCATCCCGCCGCCCGCCGACCCCGACCCTCGCCCCCCGACCCTCGCCCCCCGACCCTCGCCCCCTGACCACGCCCTCCGACCCTCGCCCCGGTCCCCGACCCCCGACCCTCGACCCCGGTCCCCGACCCTCGCCCCCTGACCCTCGCCCCAATGCCCGCCCCCCGACCCCGGCCCCAACGCCCGACTCCCGCCCCCGCCCCTGCTCCCGGCCCAGCTGGCCCGGCCTGTCCCTGTGGGTCCAGACCGCCGCCGCACAACCCACAACCCACACCCGCTCATCTGCCCGCGACCCGCCCCGTGCGCCCCGAACCGCACTCCCCGAGCCGGTGCCGACCGGGCGGGAAGGAGGTGTGTCAACCAGTCGTTCGGCCACTCCACCTACGACCCGGGGACGACTTCGTTCCCACCAGCACCGGCCTCCAGACGGAGGTGGCGTGACGCTCGGTGACCCTACGGTCACTGTGACATCACCTCATCGAACACTGGAGGTACCAGTGAGAGCAGGTCAGCGAGGTGCCCGCCGGGGGATCACCGCGCTCGCGCTGTCAGCCGGTCTCGTCGCCGCGACGACGACCGCTGTCGCGCACGCGCAGGAACCACCGCCGGGCCAGCGCGACCAGAGCGTCACGTTGATCACCGGCGACAAGGTCGAGCTCTCGGGCGACCGCGTCGTGCGGTACGTGCCGGGTCCCGGCCGGGGCAAGCTGCCGGTGCGCACCTTCACGCGCGACGGGCACCGGCACGTCGTTCCGGCGGACGCGGTGCCGTTGGTGGGCAACGGGAAGCTCGACCCGCGGTTGTTCGACGTGACGTCGCTGGCCGAGTTCGGCTACGACGACGCGCGGCGCGGCACCGTGCCCGTCATCGTGCGGCCGGCGGCGGGCGCGCGATCGGGGGTGACCGCGCTGGCGGCCACCGGGACCGTCGCGGGACTGGTGATCGGGAAGGCCGACAAGTCCGGCAGCGCCTGGGAGTCGCTGCGCGGCGGTGCGGTCGAGAAGGTCTGGCTCGACGGCGTGCGCAAGCCGGCGCTGGACCGCAGCACCAAGCAGATCGGTGCCCCGCAGGCCTGGCAGGCGGGCATCACCGGCAAGGGCGTGAAGGTCGCCGTGCTCGACACCGGCGTCGACGAGCAGCACCCGGACCTGCAGGGCAGGCAGGTCGCCGAGAAGAACTTCACCGAGTCGCCGGACAACACCGACGAGGTCGGGCACGGCACGCACGTCGCGTCGACCATCGCCAGCAAGGGCGAGCAGTACCGCGGGGTCGCGCCGGATGCCGAGATCCTCGACGGCAAGGTCTGCCGGCCGGGCGGGTGCAGCGAGTCGGCGATTCTCGCCGGCATGCAGTGGGCGGCCGAGCAGGGCGCGCACGTCGTCAACATGAGCTTGGGCGGAGGGGACACCCCGGACGTCGACCCGCTGGAAGAGGCCGTCAACCGGATCTCCCGCGAGACCGGCGCGCTGTTCGTGATCGCGGCGGGCAACTCGGGGGCCCCGGAAACGGTCGGCTCTCCGGGCAGCGCCGAGTCCGCGCTGACCGTGGGCGCGGTCGACCGCAACGACGGCATCGCGCCGTTCTCCAGCCGCGGCCCGGCTGCGGACGGTGCGGTGAAGCCGGACGTCACCGCGCCCGGCGTGGGCATCGTGGCGGCCGAGGCGGGGACGCAGGGCCACGTCGCGATGGACGGCACGTCCATGGCGACCCCGCACGTCGCGGGTGTCGTCGCGCTGCTCAAGCAGCAGCACCCGGACTGGACGGGCGAGCGGCTCAAGGCGACCGTCATGGCGTCGGCGAAGGCCAACCCGGCGCTGACGCCGTTCGACCAGGGCACCGGTCGCGTCGACGTGCCGAAGATGCTGGCGCGGCAGGTGGTCTCCGAGCCGAGCAACATCAACTTCGGCGTGCAGCGGTGGCCGCACGACGACGACCAGAAGATCGTCCGCGAGGTCACCTACCGCAACGCCGGCAGCGAGCCCGTGACGCTCGACCTGACCGTGGACGTCAAGGGACCGGACGGCAAGCCCTCGCCCGCCGGTCTGGTCGCCGTGTCCCCGGCGAAGATCACGGTCCCCGCCGGCGGGGAGGCCAAGGCCGCCGTCACCGCCGACACCAGGGTGACCGCGCCCGACGGCGCCTACAGCGGTGCGATCGCCGCGTCGAACGGCCTGCGCACGCTCATCAGCGTCAACCGCGAGGTCGAGAGCTACGACGTCGGCGTCTCGGTGCTGGGCTTCGACGGCGCGCCGGCCGGCGAGAACCAGAGCACGTACTTCGTCAACACCGCGACCGGCAAGGGGTATCCCGGGTACGGGACCGACGTCCGGCTGCCCAAGGGCGAGTACGTGGTCGACACCAGCGTCGTGAGCCCGGCGGACTTCAAGGTCGCGTTCATCGTGCAGCCGAAGTTCGTCGTGGCGGGCAAGACGTCCATGACGGTCGACGCGCGCATCGCCAAACCGGTGGCGCTCAAGACCCCCGACCCCGCCGCCAAGGGCATGATCGGCACGATCTCGGTCAGCGCCCCGGTCGCGGGCGCGTCCTACCGCCACGGCTGGGCGTTCTTCGACGGACTGGCGGGCCAGGCGTACACGGCCCAGCTCGGGCCGACCGTGCCGAACTTCCTGACCACCATCGCCGAACAGGCGGAAGGCACACCCCGGGACGAGAAGACCCCGGTCAGCTACCGCCTGATGTTCACCGAGAAGGGCATGCCGACCGGCTTCGAACGCACGGTGAAGCCGAACGAACTGGCCGAGATGACGAGCAGCTTCCGCGCAGCGGGCGGCGAGCACGGCGTCGCCGTCCTGCCGCACCCGATCGACGGCGGCGGGGGCTTCGGCTGGTTCGCCCGCGTCCCCGACGGCGGTCGCGCCGTCGACCTCGTCAGCACGGTGACGGGCCAGTGGAGCTGGATCTACGACCACACGAACCCCGCCACCGGCGACGAGTACTCGGCGGAGACCCCGGCACGGTCGTTCAAGGGCGGCAAGAAGTACGCGCAGACGTTCGGCGCCGCAGTCCTCGGCCCGTCCGTCCCGCAGGCGCCCGGCTTCGGCCTCGCGCGGTTCGAGGACCAGATCGCGGTCCGGGTCCCGCTCTTCACCGACAGCAACGGCGGCGCGGGCCGCTTCTTCAACGGAGCCGCCAAGACCGCGCTGTTCCGCAACGGCACCATGGTGGGCGAGTCGGCCACCCCGAGCGGGATCTTCGACGTCCCGGCGGCGGAAGGCGCTTACCGCGCCGAGATGGTGCACACCCGCGAGAACGCCGAGCTGTCGTCGAAGGTCAGCGGCGCCTGGACGTTCAAGTCGGCCACCACCGCGGAGATCACGCACCTGCCGCTCACCGTCGTCCGCTTCCTGCCGAAGCTCGACGACAAGGACACCGCGCACGGCCGTGTGCAGGTCGTCCCGCTGAAGGTCGAGCAGGCGCAGAACACGCCGAAGGTCAGGCGCGTCGCCGTCGAGGTGTCGTTCGACGAGGGCGCGACCTGGAAGCAGGTGCCGGTGGCCGGTGACAAGGCGGTCGTGCACCACCCCAAGGGCGCGAAGTCGGCGTCGCTGCGGGCCAGGACGACGGACGCGGCGGGCAACACGGGTGAGGTGACGATCATCCGGGCCTACAAGATCGCGAGCTGACGGTCGTGCGCGGCCGCGAGATGACGGTCGTACGCGGCCGCGAGATGACGGTCGCGCGTGACTGCGAGATCGCGAGCTGGTAGTCGGGCGCGGCCCGAGCTGACGCGCCAAAGTTGTCAGACCCGCTGACTAGCATCGGAATCGGGGGGCCCACCCCGCGGCGGCACAGGGCCTGGGGTCCCCCGAGTTCGAGCTTAGTCAGCGGGTCTGACACTTTTCGGGCGCTCCGGTGCTGCTTCAGATGTGCCGGCACCGCCCTCACACGCGCCGGCACCGCCCGCCCGCACCGCTAGCGCATGGATTGGCACCGCTCACGAAGCGCCGGTGCCGCTCGCGCACGCGTCGGTACCGCTTTCAGGAGTGCTGGTACCGCTCGCACGCCCGCCGGTAACGCCCACAGGCCCGCAGGTACCGTCCGCACACACGCAGGTACCGTCCGCACACACGCCGGTACCGCCCGCACACCGCCGGTACCGCCCGCACGCCCGCCGGTGCCGCTTCCACACGCGCGAGCACCGCCTGGACTCACGCCGGCACCGCCCTCACCCCCGCCGGTACTGCGCCGGCGACCCCGCCGTAGCCGGGTCCTCGTAACTCCCGGCCTTCCCCCGGTCGACGTGGAACGTCGTCAGCGTCGACACCGGCGACGCCGCGTCCCGCCGGTCGCCGATCACCCGCATGTGCGTGGTGAACCGCTGCGGCGTCACCTCGTACACGTCGTAGCCGTACCTGTTGCCCTCGAAGTACTTCAGGTGCGGGTTCGCGGCGCCCATCACCGGGCCGTTCACCGCGTTCCACTCCGGCGAGTACGCGCCGGAGGTCACCGAGTGCGCCGTGAACTCCGTGCCGATCACCGGCGACGAGAGGTCGTCGAAGTCCGGGCGGATGTCGTCCACGAACGCCGAGTGCCAGTCGCCGGTCAGCACGACCAGGTCCTCGAGGCCGGTGGCGGCCACGTGGCCCAGCACCTCGCGGCGTTCGGCCTGGAAGCCGTCCCACTGGTCGGTGAAGTAGTAGCCGCCGCCGGGGCGGGCCAGCTGCGAGAGCATGATCGAGTTGATCCACACCTGCCACGCCTCGCGGGCGCCCGAGATGCCGTCGAGCAGCCACCTCCTCTGCTCGGCGCCCAGGATCGTGCCGCCGGGGAGGTTCTGGGCGGAGCGGAACTGGCGCAGGTCGAGGACGGTCAGGTCGAGCAGCGAGCCCCACTGGCGGCGGCGGTGGACCTGCGGTTCGAGAGCGCTCCCACTGCGGACCGGCAGGTGCTCGTACCAGGCCTGGTAGGCGGCGGCGCGGCGCTTCACGAACGGGGCCGCGCCCTCGGTTCCGCTGTAGTCGTTGGCGACCTCGTGGTCGTCCCAGGTCAGGTAGAACGGGTGCGCGGCGTGGGCGGCGCGCAGCGACGGGTCGCCCTTGTAGAGGGCGTGGCGGCGCCGGTAGTCCGCAAGGGACAGCACGGCGGGTCCCTCGTGGTCGCGCACCGGGGTGCCGCCGACCTGGCCGTGCTCGTAGATGTAGTCGCCCAGGTGCACGACGAAGTCCAGGTTCTCCGCGGCGATGCCGCGGTGCGCCGCGTAGAAGCCGTCGTGGAACGCCTGGCAGTTGGCCGTCGCGAAGCGCACCCTCGACACCGGCCCGACGGGGGCGGTGCGGGTGCGTCCCACGCGGCTGGTCCTGCCGAGCGCGGAGAACCGGTAATAGTAGGTGCGGCCGGGGACGAGACCGGGCACGGGCACGTGGACGCTGTGCCCCAACAGGTTCGACGCGGCGACGCTGCCGGACGCCACGGGGTGGCGCAGGGCCTGGTCGGACGCGAGGACCCACCGCACCTCGACGACCTCGGGCAGCGGCTGCTCGAACGCGAGCGGTTCCGGCGCGAGCCTCGTCCAGAGGATCACGCTGTCCGGCAACGGGTCCCCGGAGCCCACGCCCAGCGTGAACGGCGCCGGGTCCCACGAGGCGCCGAGGTCCAGCGCGGCCGCGTGGGCCTCCACAGGGGACAAACCCGCCGACAGCGGCCACACGGTCCCGAGCGCACCGGCGGCCGCCGCCGCGCGCAGGAGGTCACGTCGGTTCAGCATCAGCGGCTCCCGACCGTGAAGGAGATGTTGTCGGCGTAGCCGTCGTTCGACGTACCGGCACCGGACCGGGTCAGCTGCAGGGTCACCACGGCGACCGAACTGCCCGGCGGCACCGTTCCCGCGGACCGGCGCTCGACCAGGCCCGTGCGGCCCGAGCGCTCCTCCGCCGTCACCGGGCCGAGCACGACCAGACCGCGCGGTGTGCCGCCGGGGTCGAGGAACTCGACGGACAACCGGGCGCCGTCCTGTTGCGAGGCGTAGCCGCCGAGCCAGGCGGAGACCTCGAACTGAGACGCGCCCGGCGGCAGCGTGACTCTCTGTCGCAGGGTGCTCAGGGGTGTGTCGCCGCCGCCGAAGAACGCGGCGCCGCGCGCGGCGGGACCCGGATCACCGGGGCCCGGATAGCCCTGGCCCGTGTCGTACCGCAGCACGACGGGGGCGCCCGCGACGGTGAGCCAGCCGGTCAGGCCCTGCTCGGCGTCGCCGTTGACGAGGAGTTCGGTCATGCGACTGATCCGAGCAAGCGGGGCTTGCGCTGTCGAGTCGCGGGCCCGAACTCGGTGTGAACGGAAGGCCACAAGGGCCGGTTGGGGGCCTCGCGGACCCCTCGCCGCTGCCCCAGGAGGATGATGGTGACAGAACCGACCGTATGAGAAGGGCCACTGGGTAGTCGCCGGGGCTCGCGACTCGTATCCTGGAGGGTGACGTCCCCAGGGTGGGTCGTCCGCCGGGTTCGGCGGAAACCGAGAACACCCGGCGCCCGCGACCGCTGTGCCGGAGGAGGAACGATGCCACTCTCCGAGCACGAGCAGCGACTGCTCGACCAGATCGAGCGCGCGCTCTACGCCGAAGACCCGAAGTTCGCATCCACCGTACGAGGCGCCAAGCTGCGGCGGCCGTCCAAGCGGCGCCGTGTGCAAGGCATCGTGTTGTTCGTGGTCGGTGTGGCCGCGCTCATCACCGGCGTGATGCTGCCGCAGCTCGCGATCGCCAGCATTCCCGTGGTGAGCGTCTTCGGCTTCCTGCTCATGTTCTTCGGTGTGCTCATCACCCTGACGACGTTGCGTCGCGGTGAGCAGGTCGCCGAGGGCGGGCAGGAGGACGGCAAGCCAGCGCGCAGCCGCAGCTCGTTCTCCGAACGGATGGAAGAGCGCTTCCGCCGTCGCTTCGACGAGGAGCAGTAGGACTTCCAGGTCCGACGACAACGGGCCCGCCCCCCGAAGGGGAGCGGGCCCGTCGCCTTGTGCCGGGGGAGCTACACCGGAACGGGCTCGCGGTCCGGTGTCTCCGCCACCGCCGCGGGGGCCCGCTTGAGCACCGACCTCGGGAAGAGCCTCGCCCGCAACGACAGCGGCGAGTTCTGCCGCAACGACTGCCGCACCGCCGCCAGCGCGCCCGGCAACGCCGGGTCGGCCGTCGGGTTCGCGCTGTACCAGGACCGCTCGATCGCCCCGATCACCGTGCGCAGACCGGTCCTGCCCGCCTCGTCCAGGTTGTGCTCGCGGGCGAGCCGGCGCGCGGCGGCCCTGATCGTCTCGGCCGCGGGCGCCGACGCGCCCCGGTCGACCGACTCCGCCATGAGCTCGCTCCACGCCGCGCCCGACGCGTCCGCGCCGAGCGCCGCGACGGTGTGCAGGCGGTTGTGCCGGCGCACCCCGCGCACGAGCAGCGGCGCGAGGACGAGCCCCAGCACCACCAGCGGCACGGCGAGCCACCACGAGAGCAACGCGGCCGCGAGGCCGACGCCGATGAGCCACAGCCCTGCCGCGGCCGGGATCAGCAGCTTGCGCGCCCACGACACCCCGGCGAGACCCGCGCCGATCACGCCGAGCAGCGCGAGCACCAGGAACCCCGTCAGCAGGACGGCCAGCACCAGCACGATCGCCAGCGCCCACAGGTGCCACGGCTGCGGCCCCTCGGTCCCGGCCTGCGCCACCGTCTGGTCGCCCCCGTCGTCCTCGGCGGCGGCCGACTGCTGGGCCGGCCCGGTCGAGGACGGCGCCGACGACTCGGTCGTCGTGTTCGCCGTCGGCTGCTCCTCCGCACCCGGCGCGGTCTCGCGCAGGTACGGCGGCACGACGCCGCGGCCGTCGGAGATCGGCGTCGGGTCGAAGGTCATCCAGCCGTGGTTCGGGAAGAAGATCTCGACCCACGCGTGCGCGTCGTCGGTGCTGATCACCCGGTAGGCGTTGTCCGCGGCCGCGACACCGGCGGTGAAGCCGATCGCGACCCGCGACGGCAGGCCGACCACGCGGGCCATCACGGCCATCGCCGACGCGTACTGCTCGCAGTAGCCGACCTTCGTCTTCGTCACGAACTCGGTCAGGGCGTCCTTGTCGAGGTCGCCCTGGGTCTTGAGGTCGTACTTGAAATCGCTCGTCGGGCTGTTGAAGAACGCCGTGAGCGCGGCGGCCTTGTCGAAGTCGTTGGTCGCGTCCTTCACGATGCTGTTCGCGAGGTCGATCACCGGCTGCTCGACACCGTCGAACTTGTAGTACTCGCCGTCGACCAGGTTCTTCGGGCCGGACGCGAGCCGCAGTGCCTGCTTGGTGGGCGTCGAGAGCACCGTGTCGATCTCGTACGGCTCCGGCTCGCGCTCCCGCTGCGAGAAGATGACGCCCTTCTTGGTGTCGAAGCGGTAGTCGTCCTCGGGGGTGTCGATGCGGCGGACCGAGCCGTAGGTCGGCAGCCAGAAGCTCTTCCAGTCGCGCGGCTCGATGTTGATCCGCGTCGTCTTGCCCTCGCCGCGGTCGCCCGGCTGCGGCGGCAGCTCGCCGCGCGCGGGCTGGCCGCCGGGGTCGGTGCCGCGTTCCCAGCCCTTGTTCGGCACGTACCGGGCGAGCGTGGTCGCGCGCATGTAGGTCTGCTCCGGCAGGCCCCGCACGTGGAAGACCTCGGCGGTCTTGCCGCGGTTGAGCATGCCGCGCAACGACGTCATCTCGCTCAGGCCGATGCCGCCCTTGCCGCCCCCGCCGGTGCCGCCGCCGGGCAGCCTGCCGACCGTGCCGACGATCGTGAACCCGGCGCCGACGAGCAGCGCGATCACCATCGCGATGCTCGCCACCGTCGTCGCGGACCCGCCGGAACCGCTCGCCGAACCGGACCCGAGCCGGCCCCGCCACGCCTCGTGCCGGTGCTGGCCGTCGACCGCGAGCAGCATCGCGAACGCCGCCGCGCCCAGGACGAACGTCCAGAACGGCAGCATCTCGTCGGCCAGCGACGCGGGCACCGCGAACACGCACAGCAGCACCAGGCCCGACGCCGCCGGGGCCGCCGCGGCCACGGCCAGCGTGTCCACCAGCACCGCGACCAGGCCGATCGCGAGCACCACGAGCGCCTGGATCGCGGGCGTCGCGTGCACCGGCGGCACGCCGGTCTGCACCTGCGCCACCGACTCCGCGAGCACGTCGCCGAGCTCGCCCAGCGCGTCCGGGCCGGGCAGGAACAGGAAGACGCCCGACCGCGTGTGCAACGCGGTGAGCAGGCACAGCAGCACCGCGACCTGGGCGATCGCCACGAGCGGCGGCGTCAGCCTGGTCGCGCGCAGGAACGCGCCGGTCACGGTGATCGCGACGATCACCACGCCGATCCGCACCAGCCACAGGTCGCCCTCGATCACGCCCGAGAGCGCGGTCGAGGCGCACAGCACGGCCAGTGCCGCGATCCACGGCGTCGCCGACGTGAACCACTCCGGCTCCCTGCCCTTCGCGGGAGCGGCGGAACGGGTCGCCATGTCAGACCACCTCCGAGCGAACCGACGGTCCCCGGTTGCCTGCCGAGGCGCACAACTCCTGCCACACCTGCTGCATCGACGCCGACGGCTTCGCGATCGCCACGCCCCAGCCGGCGCCGGTCAGCATCCGCCGCGCGTCGTCGGGGTCGGGCGCCGCGGCGTCCGTGCCGCCCGCCCACGCGTTCACGTCGAGCAGCACGGCCAGGCTGCGCATGCCGCGCGGCCGGTACCGGATGAGCTCCTCCACCGACGCGGGCGAGACGCCGCCGAGCACCGCGATGACCTCCTGGCCCGCGCCGGGGTCGATCCCGCCGCTGAGCTCACGCCGGTGCGAGCCCTGCAGCGCCGCGAGCGAGTCCAGCACCACGTGGTCGCTGTGCCCGCCGTCGGACGACCCGCCCGCGAGCACCCGCCCGTCCTCGGAGACCAGGCGGACCTGGTGGCCGAAGTGGTGCAGGTGCAGGCAGACCGACGCCACGAACGAGATCGCCCACTCCAGCGACGCCGCCGGCCCGCTGCCGCGGTGCGCGTGCACCCGGTGGTCGAGCAGCACCGTCGTGCCGCCGCGCCACGGGCGTTCCTCGACGCGCACCATCAGCTCGTCACGCCGGGCCGTCGACCGCCAGTGGACCTTGCGCAGGTCGTCGCCCTGGCGGTACGGCCGCACCACCGCGTCGTCCTCGCCCTGGCCCGCGCGCAGCCGCACCGAGCCGTCGTCGCCCGCGCCCATGCCCGAGCCCCCGGGCAGGCCGCCGAGCCGGACCACCCGCGGCACGACCACGAGCCGCGACCGGCCGGCGAGCTCGCGGTCGAACTCCGCGAGGCCGAACGGGTCGGTGATCCGCGCCATCAGCGGCCCGACCTGCTGGACGCCGCGCATCACCGGCTTGAGCGGGTAGCGCAGCGTCGTGGGCGTGTTGCGCGGCAGCCGCTCCACCAGGAACCGCGGCCGCGCGCCCAGCGCGTACGGCACCGTGTCCTCCAGCATCAGGCCACCCGTGGGCAGCCGGCCGGTGCTGTGCAGGTCGAGCTTCACCTCGGACGCCGCCCCGACCGGCACCCTGCTCGGCGCGAGGTACCGGGCGGCGTGCAGCCCCACCCTGGCCCGCGTCGCGAGCCACGCCGCGAGCAGCGGCAGCGCGATCACGAACGCGGCGACCCGCAGGAGGTCGCGCTCGTTGAGGACCGCGGCGCACACCCCGGCGGCGAACCCCGCGGCCAGCAAGCATCTTCCGCGTGTGGTCAGACCGGAGAGTGCGGTGCGCATCGTCAGCGAGGAGTCCCTGCGTTGTTGTTGTTCATGTTCCGGACGAACGCCGCGCTCGGGTCCAGTGCCGCCGTGGGCACCGGCACGCGCTGCAGCAACGCCCTGATCAGGTCCGCGGGGGACCGGCGGGCGGCCTGGGCCTCCGCCGTCAGCACGAGCCGGTGCGCGAGCACCGGGATCGCGATCGAGTGGATGTCGTCCGGCACCACGAAGTCGCGGCCGGCGAGCGCCGCCTGCGCGCGGGCGGCGCGTACGAGGTGCAGGGTCGACCGCGGCGAGGCGCCCAGCCGCAGCTCCGGCAGCCGGCGGGTGGCCGACACCAGCTCGACGGCGTACCGGCGCACCTCGGGGGAGAGGTGCACGCGGCGCACGGCCTCGATCAGCCGCAGGATCTGCGCCGCGTCCGAGACGGGCCGCAGGTCGTCGAGCGGGTTGTGGCCCGAGTGCTCGTCGACCATGGCGAGCTCGGCCTGCGGGTCCGGGTAGCCGACCGACACGCGGGCGGTGAACCGGTCGCGCTGCGCCTCCGGCAGGGCGTAGGTGCCCTCCATCTCGATCGGGTTCTGGGTCGCGATGACCATGAACGGCGAACCGAGGGGGTAGGTGTTCGCGTCGACCGTGACCTGGTGCTCCTCCATGCACTCCAGCAGCGCGGACTGCGTCTTGGGGGAGGCGCGGTTGATCTCGTCGCCGACGACGATGTTCGCGAAGATCGGCCCCGGCCGGAACTCGAAGTCGTTCTCCTGCCGGTTGTAGATCGACGAGCCGGTGATGTCGCTCGGCAGCAGGTCGGGTGTGAACTGCACGCGGCTCACGGTGCAGTCGATCGACCGGGCCAGCGCTTTCGCGAGCGAGGTCTTGCCGACGCCCGGCACGTCCTCGACCAGGAGGTGCCCTTCGGCGAGCAGTGTCACGAGAGCGAGGCGGACCACGTCGGGTTTGCCGACGAGCACCCGCTCGACGTTGGCGGCGATCCGCTGGACGGCGCCGTGCAACTCTCCCAGGACTTGATCGACCGGCGCATGAGAGTTCGCGCTTGGGCTTCCCGGTGTCACTAAACCTCCAGCAGCCGTGTCCGGAACACGGACGTGTGAGCGTTTCACGCAGTGTGTCAAACCACGGCTAAGTGCCCTACACCTGCGGGCCAGATCGGGTTTGCTCCACCAGTTTCCACCTTCCCCCACCACCGGGCCCCAACCCCCGGTTTTGGCCGAAATTTCTAGGCCGTTCGAGTGGCAAATCCGGGCTGGAGGCTCACCCGCGAAGGTGGAGCCTGATCGTTTCCCCCACCGTCCCCCCACGCCGCCCCACGGCTGCGACCAGGGAAAACGAGGTGAGACATGGTGCGTGAGCACCTGTTTCAACGTTGACTGTGGTGAAAAGTGGGGTACTGTGGCGGCCGGTGGGGCAGACGGGGGCTCCACCGCCGGTCCGTCGCCCGGCGAGGGAGGTGGCTGCCGATGTTCCTCGGCACTCACTACCCGCGTCTGGACGACAAGGGCCGGCTGACACTGCCTGCGAAGTTCCGGGACGAACTGGCGGGAGGTCTCATGGTCACCAAGGGCCAGGACCACTGCCTGTACGTGTTCCCCCGGGCTGAGTTCGAGCAGATGGCGAGGAAGGTCGCCGAGGCGCCGTTCACCAACGACGCCGTACGCGCCTACCAGCGTTATCTGTTCGCAGGTACGGACGAGCAGCGTCCGGACGGTCAGGGCCGGGTCCTGATCGCGCCGGAACTGCGGCGGTACGCCGGGCTGACCAAGGAGTGCGTGGTCGTCGGCGCGTTCACCAGGTTGGAGATCTGGGACGCGGCGGCCTGGCAGACCTATCTCGAGGAGCACGAGGACGGCTACGCCACGGCTCGCGAGGAGGTCATACCGGGCGTCTTCTGATGGCGGTCAGCCGAGCAACAGGCCGGACGTTCCACACGTGATTCGGGTGCCGTGAGGCCTCGGTCCGCTCGACAACCGGCCCTGGCGCACCTTCCCCGGCGCCAGGTCCGACGGGCGGGCGGGGACCTGACGTCACCCGATCGCGCATTCAGGGGAGTAGAGGGACGATGGATCAGCCGCGGCACGTTCCGGTGCTGCTGGACCGCGTCCTGGAACTCCTCGCTCCGGCGTTGCGGGACAGGCCCGCCGTCGTCGTCGACACGACGCTCGGCATGGGCGGCCACTCCGACGCGCTGGTGAGCGCCCACCCCGAGCTCACGCTCATCGGGCTCGACCGCGACCCCCAGGCCATCGAGATGGCGGGCAAGCGGCTCGCGCCCCACGGCGACCGGGTCAAGCTCGTCAACGTCACCTACGACCACATCGCCGAGGCCGTGCACGACCTCGGCTTCGCCCACGTCGACGGCGTGCTGATGGATCTCGGCGTCTCCTCGCTGCAGCTCGACGAACAGGAGCGCGGGTTCGCCTACTCCAAGGACGCCCCGCTCGACATGCGGATGTCCAAGGGCAGCGGCATGACGGCGGCGGACGTGCTGAACACCTACTCGCACGGCGACCTCGCGCGGATCCTCTCCACCTACGGCGAGGAGCGGTTCGCGGGCAAGATCGCCTCCGCGGTGCTCCGGGAGCGCGAGAAGGAGCCGTTCACGAACTCCGGCCGGCTCGTCGAGCTGCTCTACGCCGTGGTGCCCGCGGCGTCGCGGCGCACCGGCGGGCACCCGGCCAAGCGCACGTTCCAGGCGTTGCGGATCGAGGTCAACGGCGAGCTGGAGTCGTTGCGGCTGGCCCTCCCAGCGGCGCTGGGCGTGCTGGGCGTGGGCGGCCGGATCGTCGTCGAGTCGTACCAGTCCCTCGAGGACCGGATGGTGAAGCACGCGTTCGCGGAGCTGGCGAAGTCGAAGACGCCGCCGGGTCTGCCCGTGGAGCTGCCGGGTCACGGACCGGAGCTCAAGCTGCTCACGAAGGGCGCGGAGCTCGCGTCCGAGCAGGAGATCGAGGACAACCCGCGTGCGGCCCCGGTGCGGCTGCGCGCGGCGGAGCGGATCGGAGACCCGAGATGACGGCACCCGCACGGGTCGGTGGGTCGTCTCCCCGAGACCCCTCCAGGAAGAAGACCGACGACCGCGACAAGGCGCGGCGGCGGTCCGCCGGAGCCGAGCGCGCCTACGCCCGGCGGGCGCAGCGCGCCCAGAACCTGCGCGGAGGCGCCGCGGCGCCGCTGGCCAAGCAGGTGTCGAAGGCCCCGTTCGTCGTCCTCGTGATGCTCGTGCTGGGCGCGGGCGTCGCCGGGATCATGTACTTCTCGACCCAGGCCGCCGCCGACACCTACCGCCTGCAGGAGGCGCGGTCGGAGGCGGAGAAGCTGACGTTGCAGATGGAGCAGCTGCGCCGCGAGGTGGCGCTGCTCGAGTCGCCGACCGACCTCGCCCGCCGGGCCACCGAGATGGGCCTCGTCGAGCCGTCGAACCCGGCGCGGCTGCGGCAGAACCCGGACGGTTCGGTCGAGGAGTTCGGCAAGCCGAGCGCGCCGACCAAGTCGACGCCACCGCCCCCGCCGTCCTCCGAGCCGCCCCCGCCGCCGGCGGGGCAGAACCAGCCCTCCGGCCAGAACCCGCCCGCGGGTCAGACGCCGCCGACCGGTGAGCAGCAGCAGGGTCAGAACCCCCCGGCGGGTGGCTGATGCCGGGTCCGCAGCAGAGGGGACCGCGCCGCCCGTTGTCGGTGCGCGGCCCCCGTCCCACCGCGCGCACCGGCGGCAACAGCAAGGTGCGCCTCGCCGTGGGCCGCGTCCTGCTGATCGGCGCGCTGCTGGTCGCGGGCGTGAAGCTCGTGCAGGTGCAGGGCATCCAGGCCGGTGAGCTCGCCGAGCAGGCCGAGAAGCAGCGGATCACCAACCAGAACATCCCCGCCGAGCGCGGGTCGATCCTCGACCGCAACGGCAACCAGCTCGCGTTCTCGATCGAGGTGCGCGCGCTCTACATCCTCCCGCAGCGGGCCCGCAAGGACTGGGACGACGCCCGCGCGAAGAACCCCGGGCAGTACCCGCTGACCTACGACGACCACGCGCGGGAGGTCGCCAAGTTCATCTCGGCGACGCTCGGCCCGCAGGTCAACGGCGAGAAGACCGACGAGGAGTCGGTCTACCGGCAGCTCGTCAAGGACATCAGCTACGAGGTCCTGGTGAGCGAGGCGGAGCCCGCCAAGGCCGCGAAGATCGTCGAGAAGTACCCGGCGGAGATCGGCTCCGAGTACCGCTCGAAGCGCATCTACCCGAACGGCGAGCTGGCGTCGAACATCATCGGCGCCGCGAACTGGCGCCAGGACGAGAAGCCGCCGACGACCCAGGGCATCCTCGGCCTGGAGAGCGCGCAGGACAACCTGCTGGCCGGCCGCATGGGCCGGCGCGTGGTCGACACGATGTCCGGCGACGACTCCGTGGTCATCCCGAACACCGAGCGCGAGCTCGTGAAGCCGCAGCCGGGCAAGAGCCTCGAGCTCACGATCGACATCGACACGCAGTACGCCGTCCAGCGGATGGTCAGCGACTACGTGAAGAAATCGGGCGCCAAGAACGGGTCCGCGGTCGTGCTGGAGAGCCGCACCGGCGAGATCGTCGCGATGGCCAACGACAAGACCTACGACCCGACCGACTTCGGCAAGGCGAACGAGGAGCAGCTGCGCAACGGCGCGGTGTCGTCGAGCTTCGAGCCCGGCTCGGTGAACAAGATCGTCACCGCCGCCGCGGCCGTCGAGTACGGGCTGCACAAGCCGGACGACGTGCTGCAGGTCCCGGGCTCGATCAAGGTCGCCGACCGGGTCATCAGGGACGCGTGGACGCACGGCACCGTGCCCATGTCGTTCACCGGCGTGTTCGCGAAGTCGTCCAACGTCGGCACGCTGATGGCCGCGCAGGACGTCGGCAAGGAGCGCTACGCCGAGATGCTGCAGAAGTTCGGCCTCGGCAAGCGCACCCAGTCCGGCGTGCCCGCCGAGGAGTCCGGTGTCGTGCCGCCGCTCAACCAGTGGTCCGGCTCGACGTTCGGCAACCTGCCGATCGGCCAGGGCCTCTCGATGACCCTGCTGCAGATGACCGGCATGTACCAGGCCATCGCCAACGACGGCCTGCGCGTCCCGCCGCGGCTCATCCGCGCCGAGATCGGCGAGGAGGGCGCGCGGTCGGAGAAGGCGCGTCCCGAGGGCGTGCGGGTGGTCTCGCCGGAGACCGCGAAGACCGTCCGCGACATGTTCCGCTCGGTCACGCAGTCGGACACGCGCGACGCGAACCAGAACGGCACGGGCAAGGCGGCGGCGCTGCCGGGCTACCAGATCGCCGGCAAGACCGGCACGGCCCAGCAGATCGACCCGACCTGCAAGTGCTACTCGCAGTCGCAGTACTGGATCACCTTCGCCGGCATCCTGCCCGCGGACAACCCGCGCTACGTCGTCGGCATCATGCTCGACGCGCCGAACGGGACCCAGTTCAGCTCCTCGGCCGCGCCGCTGTTCCACGACATCGCCACTTACCTGACCCAGCGGTTCCAGGTGCCCATGTCGGCGGAGCAGACGCCGTTCGTCCAGCTTCAGATGTAGCTCCGGGGCGCCGCACGGCGGCCGCTCGCTCTCCGCGGGCCGCGGTCGCACCGTGCCGCCCGGCGCCCTGACAGGCCCTTCCA